>NZ_CDRSSE010000031.1:0-41596 GCF_977051555.1 Segatella sp. | reverse complement strand
ATACCCCATTGGAAAAATATAGAGACTTACTTCCAGACCGATGGAAAAAGCAGTAACAGCACTTATTTAATCAGCTGTTACTGCTTTTTTTGAATTATGCAAGGTATAAACGCGGAGCCGCTTACAGGGATAAAGCCAAAAATCGTGAGGGATAAAGCCAAATCGTGAGGGATTCGTGATGGATAAATTCCCTTTTCGACGTATCCATCACGCATAATACTCATCTATCTATCAACGACTTACACAATCTATTACTAAAAATCGTGAGGGATGATAGATGATTTGCAAAAAAATATACGTGATATATAACCATGAATCTGGGGCTCACTCCCTATATAGTCTACGAAAAACAGAAACGTAGCAGACATAAAATACCCTGACCCCACAAAACAGCTTGAGGTAAAGCACTCAAAAAATCAAAAAAGGAAAAAAGACATAGAGTAGTTACCATACATATCGCACAAAGTAAAAGTAAGTTAAATTATAGATTTTTTCATCGAAAAATGACAAAATTCAGAAAAATATCATTAAATTTGCAACGGTTCTTTACCAAAACTCTCTATTGGACTAGCTTCAGTATGAGAAAGAAGGATTATATATGAATAATGTATAAGTGAGCCACTATACATAAAAACAGCGTTTACAAGACGCTTCATCTTTTTACTCTTCAAACTTCGAACACTTGAGGACTAACGTAGAAAGTGAGGCAACGAGTAGATGCTCTCGGGATGTGTTTATAATGCATCCCTTAAAGCGTTATATCTGTATGCGCCCTCTCTTGGGTATAATACAGAAATTTCGTTTAAGGGATTGCTATATCCATATCGGCGTGGGCTTCGAAGTTGCTTATCTTTACGTTAGTAGGCAAGTTCGAAGGCCTGAAGAGTGGGATAAGCTACAGTACGGATCTCACGCTTTTTTTATTTATAGTAGGATAACTTTTCTCTGAATTTCTTGTAGGAGATCACAAGAGTAACTGAGGTGTCTACCTCGCAATGTTTGTGATAGATATGAAGAAAAGAAAATGGTACTTGAATTTAGGACTAAGTATTGTATTCTTAGCAATTTCGTTTGTTGCAGCAACAGCCAGTTGTTCTGCCAAGACTTCCAAAGTACAAAAGGCGAAAAAAATGCCCAAAATGATGTATGCAAATACTGATTTTGAGAAATCAATTGGTGATAGCATCCAAACTATAATGATGTCAGGCAAAGCAACTGTTATGCTAATGACGACAGATAGTCTGAAAAATCAACCTTTGCAAGTGGTTTTATCCCGTGATGATATGCAAGTTCTGCGCTTTTTGGTATCTGACCCCAAAATGTTCATGGAGGATATTCCAAATTATGGAGTCATAATGCCTCAGGTGAAAATACTATTCGAGAAATCAAAATCTGAAAAGGTAGAAATGGCATTGGATTTCGGATTGCGCAAATGGGTACTAATAGATGGAACAGGAAAAGAACTTAAGCGATATGCTTTGACCAAATATGAACTGTTACGTTTTGCTCACTGCATTTTTCCTAATGATGAAATGATCACTAATCTTTATAACGCTTCTACAAAATGAAAAAGTTATTGTTATTGTTTATGTTATGCTTGTCTTTTTGCACAGGCATGTATGCCAAAACTATCCATTGGCTGACATTTATTGATACTACAGATAGAAATGTAGGTGAAATCGACAAAAGTTCTCGACAACTATTATACTCACGTTGGATAGACTTAGTAAATACAACACTTAAAGATAATGGCTATTCGGTAAACATCGTAGATATTTATGATAGCAATACTTCACCTGAGAATTGCAAAAAAATTGTGAATAGTTTTAACTGTGGCTCCGAAGATATCATAGTGTTCTATTATATTGGACATGGTACAGAAAACACAGGCGCAAGTAAGTATCCTTTGATGTTGATGGGACAACTTGATGCAAATAAGTTTATCCCATTGTCTTGGGTGCATGATACACTAAAGAATAAAGGTGCACGATTGACAGTAACCATTGGTATGTGTTGTAATGCCAGACAAGGAGTTGCCGGAAGAATAACACCTACATTTGGAGCAAACTATGGCAATACTTACGTAAGTGAGGAACTATCCAATTGCATCAAAAAGATGTTTTTGAATTACCGTGGTAATGTATTAATAACATCAGCTTCACCAAATGAAAGTTCTTGGGCATGCGATACCACAATAGGTCCAACAGATTATTTTACTTTTAGTTTACTCGACCAGTTTAATAACGAACTGCCAGAAACAAGCAATCCGACATGGGATTCCATGATGGAATCTATCAAAGAAGATGTTTATAATAATGTTCGAAATAATGTATATATACAGAACAAATTTCCTGGTTCAACGCAGACTCCAATTTGGGAAACCCATTTGACCTCTGCAAGTACACCTACTCCTACTCCACCAGATAAGCCAAACACTGAAGATGTCTCAGATAAGTCGGATATGCTGAACACCTTATCAAATGCATTGGCTTACATATCTTCAACAAAGGTATCGGCAAAGGAGCGTATTGTCATGGCTGAAAAACTAGAAAAAGCGTTTGATAATAATGCCATCGTAAGGATTGTGTCACAAGATGGTAATCTGGTTCTTCATAAAGAAAACATATCTATATACTTGGGACGAATAGCAACAAGTCGTTTGTTGGAGAATGTAACGGTTGTGGATGCAACTGGAACAACAAACAAAATTAGCTCTATACGAGTTCGCGAAATATATAAAAAGAGATAAATATGAAAAGAAGTATATTAAAAAGAATTTTTCTTTTGCAAATTTCATTATTGTTCTTCTTGCCTATCATGGGACAGGATGCCGTGGAAGAACAAATAAAGCAGACTGCTGCTCAGCGTGTAGCACAGATGAATGACTACATTTCCTTTATGGCAGACAAAACAAACGATTTGGAAACTCGCCAATATTACAAAAAGCAGGCTTTGAATCTATTTGCAGGACGTGGTTATGAGTATGAAGAGAATGGTATTCGTAAAGAAGGTGTAAGAATGGAAATCACTTCTGTGAGCAATACCCGTCCTCGCTCAAAATTGATGAGGGTTTATTTTAATGGACTGATAAATCTCTCTTATCAGAAAGTGTCAATACAATCTACAGAACTTGCAAAAATTAAGGTGAGTAACTTGCAAAGAATTGACAATAACATGTATGTTTGTACTTGCTATTTCGACCAGGTATTCATAGGTTATAGAGATGGTATCCCTATATATAAAGATATTACCCGTAAAAAAGTAAAATGTTATGTTGAGGTACAAGATGTAGAAGGAGGTCCTCAAGAGTATGTCGTTTTACTGGGGGATGTTCATGCCTTAGATACGAAACGTATAAAATAAACAACAAGGTTCAGTCATTTAAGGCTGAACCTTACAAAATTATTACGTATGAAACGATTTCTATTATGCTTAGCAACAGTTTACGTCTGTCTATTCGCAAACGCACAAGATTCGCTATCCGATTATATAATAGCAAGAATTAACGAACGTTTCGCCATGCTTAATGACTATATATCATTAATGGCAGACAAGACATCTGATTGGGATACACGCCAGTATTACAAAAAACAAGCATTGAGTTTATTTGCAGGACGCGGTTACGAGTATCAAAAGGATGACATCCATAAAGAAGGTGCTCTAATAACAATCTATTCAGCAAACAAGACTCGTCCCCGCAGAATGCTAATTAGGTCATATTTCAATGGATTAATTAACAGTGTGCAACACAAAGTCAGTTTAGGGACGCCACATATTCAAGTAAACAACTTGATAAAAGAAGATACCAGTCAATATGTTTACACTTGCTATATCGACCAGATCTTCATAGGCTACAGAGATGGTATTCCTATATATAAAGATATTAATCGTGAAAAAACAAAAATCTACATTGAAGTCGAAAAAACGGAAGATGGAGATGAATATTCCATATTATTAGGAGATATTTATGCAATAGACGATAAATGTCCAAAACAAGAACGTCTCATCAAAAAGTAGAACACTAAAACTCATAAGTTTATGAAACGATATTTATTATGCTTAGCATTTGCTTCAATTTGTCTTGTAACAAATGCCCAAAAAGTAATAGTCAATCAATTGAACAAAGGACTATATGATTCTAGAATTAAGTTAGTGGATGAGTTCTTTGACAGATTTAATGGAAAGGAAGGGCATCCAGGCATTGCCAAGAACGACAAAAGCTACCGGAAAAAGAACTTAACATTAGTTTTTAATGGCAAAATGTTTAAATCTAAAGATGACGCAAAGTTCAAGGAAGCACAAAATCTTGTAGATACAGTTCTTGCAAAGAATATCCATATCAACTATTCTGATACAACGTGGTTCGCAAAAGCTATCTGTCATGGGAAATTTAGAGGAAAAGAAATAGACTTTACTCTTTATCTCAATGTTGAACATCGAAAAGAGGATATGTACAAATGGGTAATTGCAAAAGCTGAAGGTGAGATCTTTAAATTGAAACCTTCTTTGAATTCGGATAAAATTATGCTGATGCCAGATGACCATGAAACAAATTTCATGTCATTGCATCGTGTGACGACAGAAAAAGACGATTTGATAACTCGCTATATGCAAAAAAGTTATCCATTAGACGAGACTTCTGTATTTCTCTCTGATGTTTATAATGGATTGTTAGACATCGAATACGTAAAAGACCTACAGTTCATTTTTTATCAGGTTCCAGGCTATGTGTTTAAAATCAAATTCATTGAAAGAGAAACGAACAACACAGGATGGCTGATAACAAGTTTTTATAAAGCTCCGGAAGAGGAAAAAACTGATTTTTTGAACTATTTATATAATAAAACAAGAAACTGATATGATTAAACGGTTAATGCTGATGGTGTTATTAGGATGCTTCGTCTTAAGCATTCAAGCACAAAAGAACGAAAACGCTGTACGCTCATTTGCAGCAAATATGCAATCTTGGAGCCAAACGACAAAATTGGAATACCAACGTAATCTCCAAAAGCTTTGTGATGGTGCGAAGAGTGTGAGAGTCACAGACAACATTATTGAAAGTTTAGCACCTAAAAACGGATACATGAATGATAAAGGCTCTTATTTCTTAGAGACATACCTGAATTGTTTGATAAAGGAAATCAAAAAGGGCATTCATATTCAATATTCTAATTTTAAGTATGTAAACACAAACGAAACAACTGTTCATGATACAAAAGGTCTAGAACTCATAGCTTGTGATATTGCTATTTCAGGTGCTGTCAATTTTAACGTAAAAGATTTGTTTTATGTTAGAAATGGAAAGATTTCCAAAATAGACAAGTATGAAGAAATTATCGATAAGCGAACAGGAAAACGGAGAATCAAAGTTGACTTGAGTGACATAGAATTTTCCGATGAAGCTATGGCACTAACTTATAATTACAGCAAGAATTTTCCTGTAGGAGCTACATTTGAATATGCTTGGCCATGGTTTAGATTAGGATTGGATTTTGGTGTAAATTTCAAGAAAGACAATTTCATAGTCGATGATGTAAAAATGACGGACATCATGAACTACGAACGTACAACCAAGACACTTGATGCTAAAAGTTACATCACAGTAACACCATCCTTTTATATGAAATACTTTTCTTTAGGATGCGGTATTGGAGCTCTTTTCTTTGAAGGAACAGAAGAACACCACAATTATTCAACTGGTGAAACGACCCAAGTAGGCGGTTCGTCTTCTACAGATGTTTCAGAGATTAGATTCATGCTTAGACCATGCATCAAAGGATTTATCCCTCTTGCCGATGATGATTTTGCCCTTATCATAAGCGCAGGTTATGACTATGCATTTGGATACAAAAAATGCAATGGGCTAAACTTTGGATTGGGTTTTCAATTTAATTTAGATTATTAAATATAAAAATGCAAAACTATATGGACTATAATATGAATAAAAGAACATTTAAAAAGTTTATGTCTTTTTTAATCGGGTTTGCATGGCTTATAACATGCATTTCCGTTTCATCCTGTAGTGAATTCAACGTTGGAGAATACGAATTAACTGGTGACATATCAGAATTAATTCCTAAAAGTGCATATAACCTAGAAAAACAAAATAGCGTAAGCTCTGATGGGGCTACTTATTTATTCTATGCACCTAAAATGAGCAGCAACTTTGAATTATGGAATTTAAGTATTAAAAGTGTAGATTATTACATAGACAACAAGTTAACAAAAACCTGTACAGAGGAACCTTATGGCTTCTATATTAATTTATCAGAACTCCCAGAAGGAGACCATGCTCTTTTAGCAAAAATATGCGTATGCGGTAAAAACTGCGATGACACATATCTAGAAGTTAGCGATAACTTTATGGCTTTACCTAGTAGCATACAGCAGTATAAAGACATATTCATTGACTATAACTTTATAAATGAAGGGGAAAAATTCGTAATAACACCTATACTAAACGAATCACGTTCTGCTCCAGGATGTCAAATAGATAAAGTAGAATATTATTGGGATAATAAACTTGCCGCAACAAAGACGCAAGCTCCTTTTACATGGGATTCCCAAATTGTAACAGACAAAGAACCACATGACTGGCGGGTATATGTACGATACAGTTTTAATGGTAAAAACGAAAGCATCTATAATTATGGTTTTTCTAATTACACAACATTAAAAGAAGATAATCACTTTACTGTTTGGAAAATCATGTCGGGTAGAAATGATTTTTCATTAGGAGAAAGTATTCCTAGCATAATAAAATCCTATAGAGGAAAGAACTTTAAAGATAAAGTATCAGCGAAATTATATTTTGATGACACACTTATCGCAGAAACATCTTCTTTCCCATTTAAGAATGAATTCAAACTAACGAATCAATCCATAGGTATACATAAGATGAAATGCGCAATAACAGTAACTAGTAGAGATCAAAAAACAACTTCGTATGACGAAAGTTCTATTGTTGTTACTCCATAGTAGTTTACATCATTACATCTTTAAAGAATAAAACAAAAGGCTCGCAGAATTTCTGTTTATCAGATTCCTGCGAGCCTTTTCCTATTTATTTATCAGTCATGATAACAAGCACCATATCATCGGTAACCCTCGGTATCAACACCATAAACAGCTTCGATATCCACATCAGCATCCTCGACTACCATACCAAGCAGACCAAGAGAATATCAATCAGGTTGCAACAAGTCGTAAGCAAAATGCTCTCAAGGTTTCGAATAACACGAAATCTTGAGAGCATTCTAATAAATAATAAACATCATTATACTTCATCCATCCGCTTCAGCTTCCAACCATCAAACTGCATGACAATTTTATGCAACTGTGTGCCCTGACGCAAAGCCTCAACTCTTGGAGCCTCGGCATAGCGATAGATTTGAGTCTTGGCATCCTGCCATTGCTTCTCTATCCTAGCTTCATAATGCTTTTCGTCTTCGCCCTTATCTCTTTTCGGAACAAGTTTCAACTCTATGATGTAGCTATGCTTTGTTGGATAATGAGTGAGATCGGGCAAAAGGAAAAAGTCGCAATAGCCATGGTTTAACTCCAGTTCTGGCGCAGTATAATAGTAAGGATTCAAACTGAGATAAGCCATGAAAAAGCCTTGCAGATTGCGCTCTGCCTCAATACCATCACGAATAGACGACACCTTTCCGTAAGCATCAGCCATATATTCCAGTGCTTCACGCCACTTGCCATAAAAAGCCATATAGGTGAACATTGTGACAAGATTACTTGTGTTAATGCGGCTCACATCCTGATACTCATCCAGCAAGAAACCATAATATTGCTTGCGCACATTGTTGTTTGGAATACCAAGGATGACCTGGCTACCCAAGATGCCCTTGACGGTTAGCATGCCATAATAGAACAACAGACTAGGAAAATATTCCGGGTCTGTAATCTTATGAGCCGGAAATGTCTCGTAAAGCGAAGCCACAAGTTCTCCTGTCTCAGCCACCGTGCGGATTACTCCCTTGCGGTCGCCATCCATTTTGTCTAGCTGAAGCAGCCTCTTCATCTTATTATAATCGGTCTTGGTATTCGGGTCTATCATCTCCTCAGGTGCCTCCCCTCTGCTCATATAATTGCGCAGATAGTAAATCACCATATCACAATTGAATACCTTGCTTTGGGTTTCCAAGGCATTCTTAGAGAAGCAATAATTATCATACCATGGCTTCATTTCCTTGACCACGGCATCCACATCGCAATCTTGGCGAATCTCGCCTGTACTCTTATAATAATTGAAGAGGTTGTACACATCTTCGGTGGAGAAACCCAGCATCTGGTTAAACTCAGGCTTGGTTGAGATATGCCAGCCAATGTTGAAACCACTCGTTACATCATCCAACGTCACAGGACTGACACCCGTAATGAAGATTCGTTCAAACGAGCCCTTGAACTTCTTGAAAATATCCCGATAGAACCCCTCGGCATGCGTCATCGCCCAATATACTTTCTCACCCTGCTCATTGAGCACTGTATTGGTGAAATTGTCATATTCATCGATGATAAGATAAAGGGGATACTCCTTGACTTTTGCTTCACTCTGTATCAAAGCTAACTTGCCTCCAGCATCCTGGGTGGCATTGACTTTCTGCCTCAGCTCATCAGAATAAAACTCAGTATAGTCACGCACGAAACCATCCAATTGTACGCCCATATAGAAATTGAACTTCTCCTCTAGGTTGTCGATATTACCGCCCACCTGAGAGAAGTCGAGGTGCATCACCTGATAGCGACCTTGCAAAGGCGTAGGATGCTTGCCTATCCAAAGATCGCCAAACCACTGCTGGAACTTATGCTTGGTACGACAATCGTAATAGGCATGGAGCATGCCCAGAAAGATGCTCTTACCAAAACGACGAGGTCGGATGAAGATGAGGTAACGAGCCTGCTTCTCCAACTCAGGGATGTACATGGTTTTATCCACGTAGTATATGTTTTGTTCCACCATCGTCTGGAAATCAGACACGCCATATGGAACCTCCTTTATTTTCTGTACCATAGCTTTATTCTTTTGGATTCTTCACTTACTTTATTTATGCGTCATAATATCGAGCACCATATCATCTGTAGCCCTCATCGCATCGGCACCGATGCTCGTGAGGTTGTGGATGCACTTATCCACATCATCATCTACGATACCCTCGGCAGAGGTGACACACTTGCCTTCCATAGAAAGGAGGGCGGAAAGGAGGGCGGTGCTGACACCTGATGAAATCTTCAGGGCACAGCTTGGTTTCGCTCCGTCACAAATCATACCGGTGAGATTGGCTATCATATTCTTGACTGAATTGCAGATGCGGTTATAATCGCCACCCATCAGATAGGTGATGCCGCAACTGCTGCCCGTACTGGCTACCACACAACCGCAAAGAGCTGAAAGCTTGCCTAAGCTCTGCTTGATATAGATAGCAGTCAGATGACTGAGCATCAGGGCACGGATCATTTCCTCCTCAGTATTCTCGTTCTCCAGCGCATAAACCACCACAGGGTTCGTTGCACAGATGCCCTGGTTGCCGCTGCCGCTGTTACTCATCACCGGAATCATGGCGCCACCCATACGGGCATCGCAGGCTGAAGCGGTGCGGGAGATGATATGCGAGAAAATATTATCGCCGAAGATACCATGACTCAACGGACGGTCCATCGTCTTGCCCAGACAGTGACCATAGTTGCCTTTGATACTCAACTCGGCAGCCTTCATATTATAGTCCCAGGTCTTGAGAATGAAAGAAATCTCATCGAGCGGAGCTGTTGTTGCAAACTCGTAAACCATCGGGAAATTGAGCTGGATGTCATCATCAGCCTCATCGCCCACAGTACCGCCACGCTTATCGAGCACCACCTCGCCATTACGCTCAACATACACAAAATGGGTATGAGAACCGGAGATAATTGCCGTAGCCTGGTCTTCACCGGCATGACAGATGATTTCGATATAGAGTTTATCCACATCCCCCTGTTTCAGTTTGATGTTGATATCCGCATCCTTGATATATTGTTTGCCCTGCTCCAGAGTGTCGGGAGTAAGGTCTTTCAAAACTTCCAGCTGATATTCGGGCTTTCCGATGAGCGCACCCAGCGATACGGCGATAGGCAAGCCGATCATACCCGTGCCCGGAATGCCGACACCCATTGCATTCTTGAGCATATTAGGACTCAGAAGAACCTCGATACGTTCAGGGCGCTTGCCCAATGTTGTAGCAGCCTTGGCTGTACATAGTGCCACAGCCATCGGTTCGGTACAGCCGATGGCAGGAACCACCTCTTTATTAACGAGCGCAATGATGCGCTCACGCTTACATTTCTCTAACATAATCTATATAACTTTTATATAAATAACGTTCTTACCATTATTTCGGGTACAAAAATACAAAAAATAAACCGTATTTCACGATATTATCGAAAAAATACGGCTTATCTTTATCAATATACTACTTTAACAACACTTTCTTGTCAGTTGAACGTCTTATTTTGTGCATAACTCAGCCAATTTGATTGCCAGTTCTGCACCACGGATATTTTCTGCAATACATTTACCAGTAGCACCATCTACCAGGAAGATGGCTGGAATGAACTTTACTTTATAGGAATCAGCTATTCCAGCACGGTCAAGACCGTTAGGCCAAGGAAGTTTTTCCTCAGCAAGTGCTTTTTTCCAAGCAGTTTCTTTCTGGTCTATTGAAACACTTACTATTTCCAACCCCTTTCCTTTATACAGTTCATAAAGTTTCTTGAGGTTTGGAATTTCCTTACGGCAAGGTCCGCACCATGACGCCCAAAAATCAACCAGATAATACTTCTTACCCTTTACACAAGAAGCCATGCTCACTTTAGAGCCATCCTCCTGCTGGAGTTCGAACTGAGGAAGAGATTCTCCTTCAAAACTCTTCGGATTGATCTGTTCATTCAAGCACTGACCATAGAAACTGTTCTTTGCTGTTTCTGAGAACAGAGCCCACTGTTTTTTATTATCCTTGGTAAAATAGCTCATCGTATTGAGCATAGCGAAAGGTCCCCACCATGAGTCTTTATTATCCGTATATAACTTATCATAAGAAGCCTCAACGGTTTTGAAGAAACTGCTTTCTTCATCAGCAAAGCTTTGATATTCCTCACTAGCTTTCAACTTTTTCACCAGAAGCGTATCCTTCGCTTTCCAGGCTGCAGCAATCTGGTCTCTGATAGCCTGATGATGCTGATGATAATCAGCGTACATTTTATCAAGCATCTTCTTTACAGAACCGATTTTTGCCTGATATTCATCGTTCATAGCACTGCCGGAAATTTTGACATTGCTGGTATCAAAACCAGTGTTCACCCCATCATTGATGGGTTTGGCATCGAGCGCCACCTGTACTTTTTCTCCACCTTTGGTCATCAAAGTAAAGGCAAAAACACCATTCTCAGGACCAATGCCTATAAAGCGAGCCTCTGTTACAGGAATGGTTAAAGTCAGTTTGCCGCCCTTAACAACTCCCTTGGCTAAAGGTTTCTCATCACGATGGGTAGCAGCCAGGACAGCCTCCATTTTGGTACCATCAGGCACACCATTCAAAGTTGCCTCAACGATACATTCTTTGGCATTCTGTGCATTGGCACTCATCATAGAGGTGAGTGCCAATACTAAAGATAAAAATGATTTCTTAAACATGATATTTATACAATTACTAGAAATATTTTATTATCGCTTGTTACTTATCTACATTCTGAACGAAACTTCCGTTGCCAGGATTTTCAATGGCTCCCTTAGGGAATGGGAAGGTCCAGAGATGAGAGGTTGGAGCAAGACTTACCTGCTTGTCATCTACCATCTTCGTCAGCGTGCGGGCATAGGTACCTTCAGCATTGAAGCGACGAGCATCGCCAAACGGCACGATAGAGAAGATGAGTTGATTATCCTTTGCCTGACGGATATACCGGATAGCTTCTGCCACAGAGGACGCCGATAGTGGCTGATATTTCTCTGGGAGGATGTAGGTCTTGCGAACCTCGTTGAGTATATCCATCGCATCAGACAACATGTTCTTTCGAGCCAGGCACTCAGCCTTGATGAGATACTGTTCTACTGTTCGCATACCAGCAAGATTAATGTAACCATTGGTCAATCCCTGGTAATAAGTCTCAGTTCCCATGGTCCTCAATTTCCAATTACTCAAGAAGTAAGCATCTCCCTCCTCGAATCCATCAACCCGCTGCACGGGCATTTTGAATATGGCAGAGGCAGAGTTGGAGCTATTATCGGCATAATTGAAGTTATAGCAATCCGAGCTATTGAAGCCGAGCGGAGTCGCCAGCGAAGGATATACGCCTTGCTGTTCTATCTTAATCTTGTTTTCATTGTAGAACTCTACCCAATCAACCAGCTTGTCATTGATGGCAAGAGCCTTGTTGGCAAATTCCAACGCCTTTTCATAGTTCATCATCTGAAGATAAGTTCGTGCCAACATGGCATAGGCTGCACCCTTACCCGGATGAAGCAGAGTAGCACCCATGTCTGGAAGGTCAGCTACAGCAGTATTCAAATCATTCAAGATGAATTCATAAATCTCCTGAATGGTGGCCTGATGATAAGGAGCATTCTGAAGACTGCTTGTAATCAGAGGCACACTCAACTTACTGGCAGCACTTGAAGGCTCGTAGGTATCAGCATAATAATTAGCGAGATTGAAATAGTTCATCGCACGCAACACTCTGGCATATGCCATCACCTCAGCCTTCTCTTTCTCAGTACCTTCTGTAGTATTAGGCACATCCTCCAATATCAGATTGCAGGTATTGATAGTGCCATAAGCCACATAATAAGTACTCTCATCTGCAGAGTTCCAATAGGCACGATCGGTTTCCTCCTCCCAATTGTAGTTAGCCTTATACATCGGATAATAACTGGCATACGAATTGGTGAGATATTCATCATTAAGCAAATAGCACGTTTGCAAAACCGGCATGCGATGAGTACCATACTCGTAACGGAGAAAAGCCTCATAGTCGGCGAGCGACTTAGGGATGCGTTTGCCCTTTGGTTCTATATTGAGATAGTCATCGCAAGAGGCAAGTCCCATAACCATGCCCAACAGCAACACCATATATACTAATTTCTGTTTCATTTTCTTCATGATTTAAAAGTTGAGATAAATGCCTAACACATAGTTGGTGGCATTATAACCACCCAGCTGGTACTTAGCCTGCTTGCTCTTTGCCCAGAAGAACGGATTCTCCACATTAGCCTGAACACGGGCACTCTGCATATAGAGCGAACGGCACAGCGACTTTGGCAAATGATAAGCCAGAGAAATGTTGTTCAGACGAATATAACTGGCATCAAGGATATTGATATCAGAATAAAAATAAGTACTATACAAAGAGGATGCAGACAAACCACTTTCGGCAAAAACAGCCTTTGGCACATTGGTATAAGCCTCATCACCAGGTTTCTGCCAACGATTAGCAAGTCCGGCACTAGCTCCCGCAATATTGGAGATATATCCTACGCTGGAATAACTGCAAGTGAGGAAAGCAGGATTGGCATTGCGCATCTTGTGCCCACCCGCAAAAAGGAACTGCATACTGAAATCGAAATCCTTATAGCTGATACTTGTTCCGAAAGACCCACTATACTTAGGAGTGGTAGTACCCATGTAAGAGATGGCATCCAATGTCGTTGGCTTATTAGTTACCTTCTCACCTTTCTCATTATATACCTGTGGCAATCCTTCTTCATTCAATCCTGCCCATTTATAACCATAGATAGCATTATATTCATTGCCGATAATAGGATAAGCCGAAGGATAATCCAACTGGAGGATATACATAGGTGCCTTCACGTTCACATAAGTTACCTTATTCTTATTGTACGCATAAGTCATATTGGCTTTCCAGGAGAAATCCCCTGTGCGAAGTATCTCGCCATTCAAAGAGATTTCTACGCCACGGTTATACATCTCTCCATTGTTGATGGTATAAGTGCTGTAGCCCCAACCTTCTGTTGGAACACCCATGCTAGAAGCCAGGAGGTCAGTACCCTTCTTGTCGTAATACTCTACGGTACCATTGAGTCGGTTCTTGAAAAGCGAGAAATCGACACCTATATTAAAGGTATTGGTCTTCTCCCAACTCAGCATCGGATTGGCACGCGACTGCACATAACCCTGTGTGCCTCCCACATGCCCGTTATTATTATAGCTTGCCACCATATAAGGGGCAGAATTCTTAGATACGTTACCGGCAATACCTTCAGAAACACGAAGTTTCAGATAATTGACCCAATCTGCGTGGAAGAACTTCTCTTTGCTGATAATCCAGCTGGCACCTACCGACCAGATTGGTTTGTTCTGATATTTAGAACTTGTGCCCCAAAGGTTAGAGCGATCCCATCGCAAACTACCAGTCAAGCTGTAACGGTCATCGTAAGTATAAGCCGCATTGCCATATACCGAAACATAGCGGTTGATATTCTCATAAGAAGCAGACAGGTCTGTTTCTGTCATAGAACTATAACCCAACACGCCAGCTATACCTTTTAACAGGTCGGCATTATTCACCATGCTGGATGTCAACATCTGAGAATCATAGTTGAACAGTTTATTGCGATGCAGTTCCTGTTTATTCTGGATAGTTTCTGTACCCAAAATAGCTGTTACGCTGTGTATATCTTTAAAAGTCTGATCAAAACTCAACTGCTGACGGAAATTGTAAGCAGATGTATATTGATCTGAACGGACTAGAATATCTCCGTAAGGAATAACATAATTGACAGAGCCATCCCCTTTATCCTTCGCATAACTGTTCACTATACCACGAACCTGAGCAGAAGCCTTGTCAGCCAAATTCTCACCACGATAAGATGCACGTTCGTATTGGAAAGAAGCAGCATACTTCAAACAAGGTAGAATCTGGATATTCAAACGGGCAAAAGTTCGAAAAGCCAACTCCTTGTTAGTGGTAATCTGTCTGTCCAACTCCTCCATTGGAGTAATATCCATATTATAAAGTCCATACTTCTGATAGATAGCCAAAGTGCTGGCATTATACTTTTCACTCATCGGCTTGGTATAATAAGAACCATCAGCATTTACCAGGTTATCGTATGGTAAAACAGAATATCCAGGGGAAAGCACATCATAGTTCTGGGTTTTATTCTCACCAACCTTCAGGTAAGCACCCAAATCCAAAGAAAGCCATTTTGTAAAATGAGAGGTATTGGCAAGATTAATACCTAAACTCTGATTGTTGGAATACTTATCTTCAAGGGTATTATACTTATAAGTAACAGAAGCCTTAAAGAGGTTATTCACCGAATTGTTCACAATATTCATATTATATTGCTGATACAACGGATCGCGCTTGGCACACTTCTTCATCTGGTCATAGTAGTTATAACCTTTTCCTGCCAAGTCAGCCAGTTTAGCATTCATAGCTGATTCAGAGATATTACCTGCATAATAATTCAAGATACTGCGGATACCTGCACTCGTATAGATATTCTGTCCCAGCATATTCTGAGCATACGCCTTAGCACCATCACCTTTGAGACTAGGATTCTGCGCCGCCCATTCCTTCTCCAGATCAACCACCAGGGAAGAGTTGGCAAGATAATCAGTATAATAAGAATAAGGATGCCAGGTAAGCGAAGCATTGAAAGAAACATTGGTCTTACCCTTGGCAGCCGATTTCTTGGTAGTGATGACAATGACACCATTTGCTGCACGAGCACCATAGATAGAAGCAGCTGCAGCATCTTTCAGTACGGTAACACTCTCTATATCATCCATATTCAGGTCAGGAATCTCCTCTGTAATATTACCGGCCCCATTGCCAGTCAACTTGGTTTTCTCTACAGGAAATCCATCAATGACATAGAGAGGAGAGGCAGAGGCGTTCATCGTGGTAACACCACGAATCATACCATCATTATATCCAGCCACTTCACCTGCCAGCATAGAAGAAAGACTGCTCAATCGCTTATCTTTCAAATCATCGGCAGTAACCTTGGTAAAAGCACCTGTAGCACGTTCTTTCGAGATGGTCTGGTAACCCGTAACTACCACTTCTCCGAGCACGGTTTTATTCTCAGACATCACAATCTTCACATTCTCCTTACCTGCTACCTTTACCTTCTGATCATTCATACCAACATACGAAACCGTAACCTCGTGGCATCCTCTTGGAATATAAAATTCAAAATTTCCATTTACATTTGTCACAGTTCCAAAAGGACTACCAGGCACCACAACAGAAGCACCAATCATCGGCTCCCCATCCTCATCGGTAATAGTACCTGACAGAGGACGGATATCAGATTCGCTACTGGCAGAGCCTGTCAAAGCAGTTTTATGTTGCAATACCTTCTTGACTGTGATAAACTTACCATTTACAGAGTAAGCAAAAGGCTTACCCTGCAAAATCAGCTTCACGGCGGAAGGAGCTGAAGTATTCTTCAACTGAACAGTGACGGTATAAGGCTTTACATCCTCAACCACAAAACTTACCTTGTAATCCGACTTCTGCTGTACCTTTCTCAGCGCAGAAGCCAAGGACTCATTTACGAGCGACATCGTGATGTCTCTCTTTGCATTCTGTGCCTCTACAGGCAATGCCATCCATATAGCCAGGACGACAAGCATGAATACACTTCTTACTTCTTTCATATTTCTCTCTTTTTCGTTAATACTTTAATAAAAGTACGTTTCTGAAAGCAAATCGGTAACATCGTCTTCCAAAAAAATATAAAAAAAGTTTGTTTACTTACATTTAAAACGAAAAAATCGGCATTTTCAGAGATTTCTGTATCTCGGAAATGCCGATATGACTATTCATCAACATGTAATTGTGAATACCTTATTATATAGGACCATATTTTATATAGAATATTACTCTATATAGAGAGTATTCCCTATCAAACTAACTTTTGCAACTCCAAGATTATTCAAGAGTTCAACAGCATCCTCTATGCTACCATTTTTATCCGCAGAGAAATCGAGATGTTTCGTTTTTACTGCAGAATTCTTAAATACCACCTTGCTCCGGTAATATGCGGCAAGACTGCCTAAGATATACTCAAGGGGTTGGTCGTGATAATACAAAACCCCATCAGCCCATGCAGTAGTTTCTTCTGTATTCACATTCTTTATCTGCTCGGGAACAGTTGACTGTGCGCTTAAGGAATATTGCTGTCCAGGATTCAATATCACAGGTTTGTGGTGACTATTCTTAGCTGCGACTTCTACCTTTCCCTCTATCAGAGTAACCTTGCAGTCACTTCCATGATATGCCTTAATATTAAAAGAGGTACCCAAGTCTTTTGTCAAAATACCACCTGCATCCACCACAAAAGGTCGCTTACTTTCGTGTTTTACCTTGAAGAAAGCCTCTCCCTCAAGATGTATCATACGCTCCTTACCCTTAAACTGATGGGGATAAGTAATCTTACTATTACTGTTGAGTTTTACTTCTGTACCATCAGAAAGAGTCAGCGTTATCATCTCACCATCAGCAGTTTGAAGTATTGCCATGCCTTGTTCAGAAGATACATTTTGCGCTATCAGATTCTCCGAAGCTCCCCCACAAGCATACTTAGTTTTTACCCACTGCCATACTAAGACTATTGCCAACATGGCAGCAGCACCCATCAGAGCACCCATCAGCGTTCTCATCGCTGGATGTTGATGTTTCACAGGCTTTTCAGCATCCACCTTCTCCTTACCAATAATCTTCTCCAACTCGTCATCCAAGTTAGGAAGAGGATACTTTTGGCGTATCATAGCCTGTTCGATGGCAACCAAGTCTTGGATGTCATCCTGTAAGCTCTCATCATTAAAAATATCTGTTTCCTTCATCATTTTCCTATTTCTTTACTAAAAATAATACGTTTTACCTACCAAAATGGTAACAACCCCAATTGAGATTCTTTTGATTATTTTCAAGTTTTTATTTGATGATAATGTTCTCTTAACAGTTTCAAGGCCTTCATGACATGACGCTTGACCGTTTCCTGACAGATATTCATCTCCTCTGCCACTTCCCGGTATTTCTTATGGTTAAGATAACATTCTTCCAAAACATGACGAGTTGTCTCAGGCAACAAATCCAACATTTCTTCCACTTGTCGCTGGCGTTCTTTCTGGATATCATTATCTTCATAGCATTGATCTACTGCATGAAGATAGTAATCAGCATATTGCGCTTGAACTGCTGAATGGCGCAGATAGTCTAAACACTTATTCCTGATGGTTTTAAGCAAGAAGGCTGGCAGAGTCTGCATGTCATAAGAGTCAAAGTCCTCCCATACATGAGCGAAAACACCACTCACGATATCACGGCTTGCTTCTTCATCTTTCAGAAGTTGCAGCGCATAATAATATAACCGGGCATAATATGATTTGAAAAAACGCCCAAAAACTTCCCGCTTATCCATCTATACCTTATTATGTTGATAACCCCAAAAATGTACGCCATATATGGTGCACGACACACCATATATGGCTTTGAATATTTCTTGATGAATTAGTCTTCCAACTGGAACAGAGGATCGTCAGGAGTCAGCATGGTTGGCTTCTGGTCGAATTCCTTCAAGAGCTGCTCAGAAGCATACTTCTTGTTTACTACCAGGCGGAACATATACTCGTTGAACCAATCATTGGTCATGATGAAGCAACCGGCAAAACCATTGTCAGCACCCCAACTGTTCTCCACCTTCCACTTTACAGGCTTGCCATTGGCATCGAGATCTACAGCAGTCAGCGTCATGGCATGAGTAGAACCGCTATCGAAAGTAGCGATGCGGTCAGCCTTGTTCATTGGGAATGAGGTATTGAAGAGGCTGGCGTAATCGAAGTTGTCGAGAGCCAGATAGCCGCGCTTTCTATCAAGCTGCTTGCCCACATCATAGCTTGAATACATCTTATGACCATCCTTCAGAGAGGCGATGGCGAGCTGGGCAATCTCCTCCATAGGCAGATTCAGATACTTCCAGTTATGACCATCGTAAGTATGGCGGTCGTACTCTACCTCGTAGGTCTTGTGGTAAGGGCGGCGTGGATCGTTCATCACCATCAGGAAGGTACCGTTCAGGTCCTTGCCTACGGTTTCCTCATAGAAACTCTTAGGAGTATACTTCTTTGCCTCGCCAATCTGCTTGCCGTCCTTGTCGCGGAAAGCATAGGTGAATTCCTTTACCGGTTCACCGAGCGTAAGACTCAGCATGTGATAAACCTGACCGAGCATTTCGTTCTTGCGAGCCTGGATAGCTGCCGACTTCTTGCCCTGAGCCACCATCTTGCGGAGTTCCAGACCATACTCGCGGAGCTTGCTGCTTACGAGACGGCTCATCTTGGAAGTATTGTTGCTTGAGAAAGTCTCAGGCTGGGCACTCATAGGTACAAGACCATACTTGCTTGCCAAATCGGCAACACCACAGAAAGTACCGCCATCATTGAGCGGATTCTTGAAGAAGAACTGCACCTGAGGATCCTCGATGCTCTTCTTGCCAAGGTCGATAACACCCTGAAGCATCAGGTTAGCCTTCTCCAGCTGGTCATAGAAGAAGAGATAATCCTGAGAATACTCCACCACTCTACCCTGCTTGTCGTTGATAGCAAAGTTGGAACGGAGCACATTGAAACCGCTGAACATCCAGCAACGGCCCGAACTCTTCTGGTTGTGAATGCTCTGCGAAGGAGTCTCGATACTGAAATGAGTATCAACAGGAGCCTCGTTGGCATGATTCTTCACAAGGTCATCAATGCTGTTGTTGGCAATCGCATTGAAGAGTGCCTTGTTGGCTACACCTGCCTGCTGTTTTTTCTCCATCTGCTGGAGAGCAGACTGACTGATGCCGCCACCCTTGGTCTGCGCCATCAGAGACATGGAAGCCATCATCATGGCTCCCAAAAGTAATACATTTTTTCTCATCACGATAAAGGTATTTATTTGCTTATTGTTATATAACTAATTCCGGATTTCATTCCTTTTTCAGAAATTTCCTTTGCAAAAATACAAAGAATAATCGGAAAAAGCGAAAATATTGCCTCAAAAGTGCTTTATATAGGAAAAAAGCATTATCTTTGCACAAGATTTTCACGAAGAAAACATGGACAAGAACAAGTTTAGTCTATTAAATAGTATAAAATACCCGGAAGATTTGAGACGGCTGAGCATTGACCAGCTGCCACAAGTCTGCAAAGAGTTAAGAGAAGACATTATCGACGAGGTTGCCGTCAACCCCGGTCATTTTGCCTCCTCTCTTGGCGTGGTTGAAATAACCGTAGCCCTACATTATATCTACAACACCCCATACGACCGTATTGTATGGGATGTGGGACACCAGGCCTACGGACATAAGATATTAACAGGACGCCGCGACAACTTCTGCACCAACCGCAAGTTGCACGGCATCCGTCCATTCCCTACACCTTTAGAAAGCGAATATGATACCTTCGCCTGCGGACATGCGAGCAATTCCATCTCCGCAGCACTCGGTATGGCCGTTGCCGCACGCGAAAACGGAGATACCGACAGGCATGTGGTAGCCGTCATTGGCGATGGAGCCATGAGCGGCGGACTGGCTTTCGAGGGACTGAACAACGTATCAAGTACACCTAACGACATGCTCATCATCCTGAACGACAACGATATGAGCATCGACCGGGCTGTGGGCGGTATGGAGAAATATCTCCTGAACCTCGATACCAACGAGACCTACAACCGCCTCCGTTTCAAGGCATCGCAGTGGCTGCACTCCAAAGGCTATCTCAACGATGACCGCAAGAAGGGAATCCTGCGCCTGAACAATGCACTGAAGTCGGCACTGAGTCATCAGCAGAACATCTTCGAGGGAATGAATATCCGCTACTTCGGACCTTTCGACGGTCATGACGTGAAAGAAGTGGCGAGAGTGCTCAAACAGCTCAAGAACATGAAGGGTCCTAAGCTGCTGCACCTGCATACCACCAAGGGAAAGGGTTACGAACCTGCCGAGAAGAGTGCTACCATCTGGCACGCACCAGGCAAATTCGATCCGGAAACAGGTGAGAGAATCATTGCCGATACCAGCAACCAGCCTCCGAAATATCAGGATGTTTTCGGTGAGACGCTGTTGGAACTGGCTCAGAAGAACACGAAGATTGTAGGTGTGACGCCAGCCATGCCTACAGGATGCTCCATGAACATCATGATGAAGGCGATGCCAAACCGTACCTTCGATGTAGGTATTGCCGAGGGGCATGCCGTCACCTTCTCAGGAGGTATGGCGAAAGACGGACTGATTCCTTTCTGCAATATCTACAGTTCGTTTGCACAGCGTGCCTACGATAACATCATCCACGACATGGCACTGCTCAACCTGCCGGTTATCATGTGTCTTGACCGTGCCGGACTGGTAGGTGAAGACGGACCTACCCATCATGGTGCCTTCGATATGGCGGCTCTCCGTCCGATTCCGCATCTCACCATCGCATCTCCGATGAACGAACATGAGTTGCGCAACCTGATGTATTCAGCCCAGTTGTCAGGTCATGGCAGCTATGTAATCCGTTATCCGAGAGGCAAGGGTGTGCTCGTAGACTGGCGCAACCCGATGGAGGAAATCAAGACCGGTACCGGCAGAAAGCTGAAAGACGGCACCGATGTAGCCGTTCTCACCATCGGTCCTATCGGAAACGATGCAGCCCAGGCTATCACTGAGGTAGAAGCCGAAACCGGAATGAGCATCGCCCACTACGATATGCGATTCCTCAAACCACTCGATGAAGACATTCTGAAAGAGGTGGGCGAAAAGTTCAGCCGCATCATCACCATCGAAGACGGCGTTCGTATGGGCGGTATGGGCTCAGCCGTACTGGAATGGATGAACGACCATGACTATCAGCCAAAGATGACCCGAATGGGATTGCCAGATGAGTTTGTGGAACACGGAACCGTGGCACAGCTCAGGGAAATCGTGCATCTCGATAAAGAATCAATCAAAGAAGCAATTAAGAAATGAAAATAATCATAGCTGGCGCATATGCCATAGGTACTCACCTGGCGAGACTCCTGTCACGCAGCAATGAAGAGATTACGCTCATCGATGAAAGCGAAGAGCGCCTGGCAAGCATTGGCTCCGACTGCGACCTGCTCACCATGCCGGGCAAGCCTACCAGTCTTCACATCTTACGCGATGCGGGGGTTGCAGATGCCGACCTCTTCATCGCCGTTACTCCGGTAGAAAGTACCAACATCACAGCTAGCATCCTTGCCAAGAACCTGGGTGCCAAAAGAACGGTGGCCCGTGTGGATAACCCGGAGTATATGGATCCTCAGGCTCAGGAATTCTTCAAAGAATTAGGTATCAGCAAACTGATTTATCCGGAGATGCTCGCAGCCGTAGATATCAATAACGGACTGAAAATGAGTTGGGTACGTCAGCGCTGGGATGTGCACGACGGCGCACTCGTCATGCTCGGCATCAAACTGCGCGAAGGATGCGAGATACTGAACGAACCGCTCAAGAACATCAGCGGTCCTAACGACCCATACCACGTGGTAGCCATCAAGCGAGGCAGTGATACCATCATCCCTGGCGGTAACGACGAGCTGAAACTCTACGACCTCGCCTACTTCATGACCACCCGCAACTATATCCCATATATCCGCAAGATTGTAGGCAAGGAGCACTATGTGGATGTGAAGAACGTGATGATTATGGGTGGCGGACGCACAGCCGTAAGAGCCGTAAAGAAGATGCCGGAATATATGGAATGCAAGATTATCGAGATGAGCGAGGAGCGCTGCGAATATCTCAACGATATTCTCGATGAGAACAAGACGCTCATCATTCATGGTGACGGACGCGACATTCCGCTACTCGTAGAAGAAGGTATCCGCAGTACCCAGGCCTTCGTGGCACTGACTGGTAACGCCGAAACCAATATTCTGGCCTGTCTTACCGCCAAGAGAATGGGTGTGCGCAAGACGGTGGCTGCCGTAGAAAACGTAGACTACGTGAGCATGGCAGAGAGTCTGGATATCGGTACCATCATCAACAAGAAGATGATTGCCGCCAGCTACATCTACCAGATGATGCTTGATGCTGACGTGATGAACGTGAGATTCCTGATGAGCGCTAACGCCGATGTGGCTGAGTTTATAGCCAAAGAAGGTTCGAAGGTAACCCAAAAACCGGTGAAGGAACTCGGCATGCCTATCGGTGTAACCATCGGTGGACTGGTTCGCGGTGAAGAAGGAATGCTCGTTTCGGGTAATACACAGATAGAACCGGGCGACTCGGTGATGGTTTTCTGCCACAACATCAACATGAAGAAAATTGAGAAATACTTCATCTAAGCGTGAAGGAGATAGAGAAATACTTCATATATGATAAACAGAAAATTAATATATAAGATTTTAGGGCAACTGCTTTTCATAGAAGCATTCCTGCTCTTCGTCAGTCTGCTGGTAGCTTTCTATTACCAGCAGGACGACATCTTTGCCTTCATTGTGGCAACACTTACCACTATCGGAGGCGGACTGGTGCTGAAATGGCGAGGACACGGAGCAGATAACTCAATGTCGCGCCGTGATGCCTATCTCGTGGTAACGCTCTCATGGATTGTATTCAGTTTCTTCGGAACCCTCCCCTTCATGGTGAGTGGATACATCAACAACTTTACCGATGCCTACTTTGAAACCATGTCGGGATTTACGACAACGGGAGCCACGATATTAGACGATGTAGAATGTTTCCCCCACGGACTGCTTTTCTGGCGTTCGCTCACCCAATGGATAGGCGGTCTGGGAATCGTGTTCTTCACCATCGCCCTGCTGCCATCGCTTGTAGGAGGACAGACCAAGGTGTTTGCTGCCGAGGCAACAGGACCTATCAAAACGAAATTGCATCCCCGGCTTTCCACTTCGGCTAAATGGATATGGAGTATCTATCTGATGCTCACCATTGCCTGCATCGCATCCTACTATGTGGCAGGAATGAATCTCTTCGACAGTTTCAACTATGCGATGAGCACGACGGCAACGGGTGGTTTCGCTACCCACAACAGCAGTACCGAGTTCTTCCATTCACCAGCGCTGGAATACATCTGTACGTTCTTCTGTTTCCTGTCGGGTGTGAACTTCACCCTGCTCTATGCAGCCGTCATCAAGTTTAAAATCAAGGATCTGTTCAAGAACTCAGAG
This sequence comes from Segatella sp., assembly GCF_977051555.1. Classification (NCBI taxonomy): domain Bacteria; kingdom Pseudomonadati; phylum Bacteroidota; class Bacteroidia; order Bacteroidales; family Prevotellaceae; genus Segatella; species Segatella sp. Next base: position 17,407 of record NZ_CDRSSE010000031.1, on the reverse strand, counting down.
TTTAAGTTCTATGCATTCATGGTTGCTGCATTCAGCGCCTTCATCATGGTAGAGCTGATGGTGATGCGCAACTACGATGTGGAGCATGCCTTCAGAAGTGCTATCTTCCAGGTGGTTTCTTTCATCACCACCACCGGTCTGTTTAACGACGATGCTGCTGTGTGGCCTCATGTTACCTGGGTGGTATTGGCAGCCTGCATGTTCTTCGGAGCCTGCTCGGGCAGTACGAGTGGAGGTTTGAAATGTATCCGTGGCGTGATGCTGGTAAGAATGGTGAAGAATGAATTCCGCCAGATTCTGCATCCTAACGCCGTGCTGCCATTGAAGATTGATGGTGTGAACGTACCAATGCAGAAGCGTGTTACGCTGCTTGCCTTTCTCACCACTTATCTCATCATCTGTCTGGTGATATCGTTCACGATGATAGCCATGGGCATCGACAATACCAATGCCATCACCATCACCCTGAGTTGTGTGGGTAATGTGGGACCTACGCTGGGTACGGAAATCGGACCAACCATGTCGTGGAGCGAACTGCCGGATGTGGCAAAATGGTTCTGCTCGCTGATGATGCTCATCGGCCGTCTGGAAATATTCAGTGTGCTGGTTATCTTAACGCCAGCATTCTGGAGAGAGAACTAACATACCCAGAGGGGGAGTTAGAAAATAAAAGAGAAGTTGATATTTGAAGTAAGAAATACGCTTACTAGACTAAGTATATTTCGCACAAAAAGCGTTATATATAATAAGGTATAGGTTCAGCAAGAGCCTTACCGGAGAGTAAGAAACCGTACTGAAGAGTACATTTATAAACTAAATATAGGTAAAAATGAAACCATTAAAATTTCAACCGCTATTAAAATCCACCATCTGGGGTGGCAGTAAGATTATCACTTTCAAGCATCTCGACGTAAAGCAAGAGAATGTGGGAGAAAGCTGGGAAATCTCTGGAGTACCAGGAAATGAAAGCATCGTAGCCGATGGCGAGATGCAGGGCAAGAGCCTCAACGAGGTTGTTGCAGAACGGAAGGGAAGCTTCCTCGGAGAAGAGAACTACAAGCGTTTCGGCAATGAGTTTCCACTGCTCATCAAGTTTATCGATGCCAACCGCGACCTCTCTATCCAGGTGCATCCTAATGATGAAATTGCCAAGAAGCAAGGTAAGGAACGCGGCAAGACCGAGATGTGGTATGCGCTGCCATGCGAGCCGGATGCCAAACTCTACAACGGCTTGAAGATGCAGATTACTCCTGAGCAGTACAAGGAGATGGTAGAGAACGATACCATCACCGATGCCCTGGCTCAGTATAACATGAAGGAGGACGACTGCTTCTTTATCCCAGCCGGCAGAATTCACGCCATCGGAACAGGCTGTTTCGTTGTCGAGATTCAGCAGACCAGCGATGTTACCTATCGCATCTACGACTTCAAACGCAAGGACAAGGATGGCAACTATCGTCAGCTCCACACCAAGGAGGCTGCTGAGTGCATCGACTACACCGTATTGCCAGACTATCGCCAGCACTACACTCCTGCCAAGAATCAGGGTGTAAGCATGGTGCAGTGCTCTTACTTCACCACAGCCGTTTATGATCTCGATGAGCCAATGACGCTGGATTATTCAGAATTGGACAGCTTCGTGATTCTGATTGGCTTGAAGGGTGAGTCTAAGATTACCGACAACGAGGGTAACGAGATTACTCTGCAGGGCGGCGAAAGCATCGTTGTTCCTGCCAGCACCAAGACATTGAAGATAGAAGGAACCTTGAAGTTCCTGGAGACATACGTATAAGAATACTGCCACAAACGTATCAAGCTTTTAAAGCATACGTATCAAGTATTCTAAACAAGTATAAGAAGTCGGTCGAAGAATTAACATATGTCGTTGACTATATTGCCTTCTTCAGCCGCACAACACCTGTTGGACAGTTAAAATCATTCTATTCTAGAAAATTTAACTTAAAGCAAATAAGGGGAAATCTATCTATCACAGTCTTAGAAGATAAGATTAAGTATCATAATGCAAAAAAGATGGAAAGAAAGAAAGAAAGATATTGAACTCCTATTTAGGCAACATTACCGTCCGCTATGCCTTTTTGCACTCCACCTTATAAATGATGTGGCAAGTGCAGAAGACATTGTCATGGATTGTTACCTAAAACTTTGGACAAAATGGAAAGAAGAGGAAATTAAAAATCCAAAAAGTTATTTATATATAGCTGTACGCAATGCTTGCTACGACCACAACCAGGCAATTAATAACAATACAAATGTGTCTATAGAAAATGAAGCGAAAGCCATAGAGCATCTGCTGTCAGACGATTTATTGCTTGCAGAAGAGCAAGCCTGTATTGAAGCAAAAGTATGGACAGCCCTCGACTCCTTACCTCCCAAATGCCGTGAAATCTTCCTCATGAGCAAGAGAGATGGCATGTCTTACCTTGAAATAGCGGAAGAATTACAACTCTCTGTTAAGACTGTCGAGGCACAAATAACCAAAGCATACAAACGCTTGCGAAAATACGCACAAAGATTTTATCATTTCCTGCTTAGTTTTTTCTAAATGCAATAAGGGTATTCTTAAAAATGCAGTCTTAGAGATAGACATTCCAATAGAAAAGATATGAAACAGATAGAAAACGAACATATAGACTTTGTGGTGAAATATTATCAAGAAGGCAAGTTGGACACCAAGCAAGCCATTGAGCATTTTCATCACTTAACCCAAGCACCAGTCAAGCGTTTGCACCTCAACAAGCGCATCATGTCTATGGCCGCTACACTCGCCATATTCATCGCTCTGTCTCTTACCTTATTATATATAAGAGGCAACAAAGCCCAAGAAACGACTGTAGCATCCACCAACTTGCCCATGACATGCCTACTGAAGGACGGTAGCAAAATCATCCTGGCACCACACTCTACCCTCATTTACAACGAGGATGAGCTAAAAAAAGGAAATCGCCAACTCACCTTGCAAGGAAAAGCATATTTCCTAGTACATCATGACAAGCTCCATCCCTGCATTATCCATACCCAACTGGGAAATGTAAAAATCCTTGGTACGATTTTCCAAATTGATGTCAAGCAAGAAGCAACAGAAGTTTACGTAGAGAACGGAAAAGTTTGCTTTTACAACAGCAAGCCTAGCCTCGGTCTAATCCTGACCAAGGGAAAGGGAGGAAAGCTAACCAAGAATAGCGAAAAGCCATCGGCTTACGAAGCATCAGCCAACTCTACTTCATGGGCTACCGGAGTATTCCACTTCAACCATACTCCCGTAAAAGAAGCATTGAAAGAGATGTCTGAATACTGCAATGAGACTCTCTCTACAGAAGCCAATGATAAATATCTTTCAGGAGATATTGAGATACGAAATGCAGAGGATGCAAAGGACATTGTGGAAAGAATTCTCGGCATCCAAATCGATATAGAGAGCAAGAATCATTAATGATAAAATAAAAGTAACAATAACAATGTTTGCAAGACTCATATTTCTAGCCATCGTCTTGACCGTATATGCTCCAGTATATAGTCAAGACACATCTATCGGACAAAGAATAAAAGAACTGAAAAAGACGCAGAAACTACATGTTGTCTTCGACAGCAAACTGAATCTAAAAGCTCCTGCCAATAGCGTGAAATGGGAGCAGAAGGGCAACAACATCTTTCTAATCCCAAAGGAAAAAGATACGCCAAAGGAAAAGACAAACTTACCAACTGGCAAAAAGAAAAAGCAAAAAAACAAGCACACCATCAGTGGTTATGTAAAAGATGAAAATGAAGAGCCACTCATTAATGCCACCATTTTCGATGAAAACACCCAAATGGCGACAATGACCAATGAGCACGGATTCTTTTCGCTTACCCTGCCAGAAGGAAAGCACCATATTGAGGTGAGTTTTCTAGGATTGAGCAAAGTACACAAGAATTTGAACCTCATCAGCGATTTAAAGCTTCAATTCCACATGTATGAAGACAACACGCTAGACGAAGTGGTAGTCTGTGCCGACCTGAACTCCCCTCTCCTCAATACCCAAATGGGCAAAAGAACCTTTACACACGACGATTTGTACAAGGGGTTCTCATTTATGAGTTCCCCGGATGTCATCAAACTGTTGCAGCAAGTTTCGGGCACAGCCCCAGGCATAGAGCTTGCATCGGGTCTATATGTTCATGGCGGCAATGGAGACGAGAATCTGTTTTTGCTCGATGACTCTCCGTTATACCAAATCAATCATTCCATGGGCTTATTTTCTTCCTTCAATACAGACGTGGTAAAAAACGTAGACTTCTATAAGGGTGGATTTCCTGCCAGATTCAATGGCCGCCTATCTTCCATCACAGACGTAAGAACCATAGACGGAAATCCGAAGAAGATACATGGCTCGCTGTCCATAGGAGTATTAGATGGAAAAATCAATATCGAAGGTCCTCTTGTTAAAGACAAGACAACATTTGCCTTTGGTATTCGTAGGTCTTGGTTCGACTTTGCGACACGTCCTGTCTTCGCCATCATCAACCACAATAAGCGCAACAAGTTCACGATGAACTACTTGTTCTATGACCTCAACGCCAAGGTTACCCACCATCTGTCAGATAACGACAAACTCTATATAAGTTTATACTCCGGACTGGATAAATACAACACTTGCGACAAGGAGAAATACGACGAAGATTTTTCCGAAACCGACAACGACTTCAAATGGGGCAACATAAACATCGCCTTGGGATGGAACAAGCAAATCAGCCCCAAGCAATACTTCAACCTTATAGGCACATTCACCCATAATCATACCCTGCAAGAATATACAGACAAAGAAGAAACCGAAATTTCAAAATCTGTGGCAGAATACACGAGTATGATGAAACAAAACAGCCAATCAAGCATATACGATCTAAGTATCAAAGCTGACTGGGAATATCATCCAAATACACGCCACAAACTCAATATAGGTGGAAACTATACCACCCATAATTTTGTGACCAAGACACACCAAACCTTAGCCTACAAAAACTATCTGGAAGAAACTGGTGACACCATGGTGGTAAGAGGCAAGAGTACTCGAAACTCTCATGAAGTAATGATGTTTGCAGAAGACGAATGGCACATCAACCCAAAATGGAATGGCAACATCGGACTCAACATATCGAGTTTCTTTGTCGATGGAAAGAGCTATCTTCGGGCAGACCCAAGACTTGCCTTCAAATACCAAGTGAACAACGGTCTGTCACTCAAGATGTCATACACCAAGATGTCACAATATGTACATCGCATCACTAGCACCTATCTGGACATGCCTACCGATTACTGGGTTCCCACGACTAAGCACATTCTGCCAGCTTACTCAACCCAGATTGCATTCGGCGCATACTCCCAGTTTAGCCCTAAATGGCTTGTTAGCATAGAGAGCTTTTATAAGAAATCAAGTCATCTCTTACTGTACCAAAGCTACATGGGCTTAATGCCACCAGCCACCCGATGGGAACAAGATGTGTTGAGCGGAAAGGGAAAGGCCTACGGCATAGAAATAGATGCCCAGTATAAGAGCAAGAATATTTCATGGGCTGGAGCCTATACTCTGTCGTGGTCTAAACGCCTTTTCGAAGGAATAGCCGACTACTGGTTCAGAGACAAGTTTGACAACAGACACAAGATAAGCTTATCTTTCTTTTACAAGATTAACAAAAAGATAGACTTAAATGCCAATTGGCTATACCATTCCGGCAACAGGATTTCGCTTCCTGCAAGCACCATCGTCTTGCCCAACATGCCTGGCTCTCCTCCGTCGTACGATACCACCTATCGCTTCACATCACCCAACAATGCGGCATTGCCAGCATATCATCGGCTAGACCTGGGGGCAAACTTCCATCACAAGAACGCCAAGGGAAGAGAAAGAATATGGAATGTAAGCATCTACAATGCATATTGCCATCTCAACACGATGTATGTGGATGTAAGGCAAGACAATAAAGGAAAATTCCGTGCCTCCTGCAAAGGATACATTCCAATCATCCCATCGGTAAGTTACACATGGAAATTCTAACAACATCACACAAAGAGAAAATGAGAAATATCATTCAAATCGTTTTTGTTTACATCTTGGCTTGGGCACTCAGCTCATGCCAAGATCATTTCGACATCAACCAACTGGAAGGCAAGCAGCAACTGCTCGTATATTGCTTTCCATCAGATATCGACTCCACCGACATACAGGTATCCGCCACTATGCCATTCTCCAACATCTATGAAATGCCCAAGGGCATCAACATCCATTGCTACGTAAACGGCAAGGAAGAAACAACCCGCTACCTCCGGAACGACGATTCCGACGAATGGGACAAATTCATCTATCGTCTTTCCGTCATCCCAAAGGAAGGAGACGAAATCAAAATTGTAGTGGAAACCGAAAACCTTGGCTCTGCATCTTGTTCCACAACAATTCCTTCCTCTCCCACCATCGACTCCATTTCGGCAAGACACATCCAAATAGATGGAGACAAATACCAACAAATCTGTATAAACAAGAAGAATTTCAAAAGAGAAAAAAGCTATTATGCAGTAAAAGTTTATGGAAGTTGGGACAAAAAGAACTGGGGATTATGTGATATCAATACCTATTCGGAGCCTCTTCTCAACAATTACATCATGGGGATTCCTGCCTTCAATGAAGACAGAAACTTTTATGATGGATTCTATATCTTCGAAAACTCCAGTATTCTGAACGACTCTGCCTACACGCTTCACCTCAACATAGAGGAGAATAGAGGTTACTATAAGGTGCTGCTCTATCACATCAGCGAGCCGATGTATGCATTTTTCAAGACCATCAATGACCAAACCAACAATGAGTTTGGCAAGTATGGTCTGTCATTCATCCACCCAACCTACTCTAACATCAAAAATGGTTGTGGTGTAATGGCAGGATATACCGTCGATGAAAAAATATACGAAAGAAAATAATGAAGAATAGAGTAAGGGTATTTGTGGAATCCATAGTCTTATCTATGAATATAAACAAAATTAATAAGGTTTTAAAGACATGTACAACATGAAAAAGAAAAGAATTGGTAAGGCTAGTGCATTGGGGATTCTTATCATATCATTATTTGCTTTTGCAGTAAGTTGCACTAAAGATGATGACATGGGAGGAAAAATGCCAATAATGAATCATCAAGACAATAACTATTATTTGTATGACTCTCCAGAAAAAGTTGATTCTTTATTCGAGATATACGAACAGCCTTATCACTTATGGAGGCTTGGAATCTACAGCAAAGAGACCCATGAAAGTATTGGAGGCATTTCTTTCTCTAACCAAAATGAGACTGAAATCCTAGATGATAAAGGAAACAAATTAGGCGAAGTGAAATATGGGAAAAACGATGTAATGGAAATAAACATCTATAATTTCTGTACACTCAAGAGAAAACTTGACTCTCAAAAAGGAAAGATGTATATCATCACTCCTACTCAAAACAAGAGAAAGGATATTTACGTAAGTCTTATTGTATATCATGACAAAGGACAGCCAACAACGGTGAATATTTACTAAATGGGGGGAAAAGGATTTTTAAAGGTAAAAAGGTAAAAAGAGCCTGGCGGGATGTCATCTGCCTGCTTTCTTTTTACCTTTTTACTTTTTTACCTTTTCCATTCATCCCAAAAAACAAACAATCTCAACTAAAAAGTTGAAAATAGCGAAAAATAATTTGTATTTTTCAACTAATTAATGTATCTTTGCAGCACAAAATAAATATCAAACAATGAATAAAGAAGATGAAGTCTCGCTATTTCTAAAGCGTTTCAAGGACAAAGCTAAAATATTTGGCATAGTCTTCCGTGACGATAGAGGAAAAAATACTCATGCCCTATTGGACTTGGAAATTACAGCCCCCAAACGTCTCGAAATCATCATGAACCTAGAAGTTAATGATTTCGTAGAAGGTCCCTTAGAAGATACGCTTAACAAAGTGGCAGATTTATGGGTGTTTGGAAAGAAAGTAAAATCGCAGGATGTCTATATCAAAATTTCGATGGGCATCGCTAACAATAGTGCCGTGTGCATTTCTTTCCATATCGCAGAGTATAAACTGGTTTATCAATTCAAATAAAAGAAGAAATGATGAAAAGTCCATTTACAGGAGGAAATGTAGTACTGCATTCGGAGAAACGAACAGCAGTTTTCAGAAAAGAGAAGTTCGAATACACTTTTCTTAGCTATCAGTGTGTAGATACACGCGAACTGTTTACAACAACAGAATTGGATACCGCCAATACAATGCAGATATATAATCAATATCGTACTAAGTATGGAATTCCATTCCCTGACGAGATACGCAATATACGCAGAAAATATGGTCTGTCGGCCACCAAGATGTCAGTGATATTGGGGTTCGGTGAAAACCAATATCGACTGTACGAGAATGGTGATATGCCAAGTCTTACAAACGGAAGGATACTGAAGACCATACAAGTACCTGCAGTGTTTGCTACATTTGTTGAAGCTGCCAAAAACTTACTGAATACAGAGGAATACGACAAGATTATGTTGTGTATCGAGGAATTAGAAAATGAATCAAACACCTCGAAACTTATCAAACAATTGATTTTTACTACCGATGGGAGAAATCAATGGAATGGCTATGCCCTGCCTTCAATGAGCAAATTAAAAAACACGATGCTGTACTTCATAGAGAAATTTAACGGAGTCTTCGTTACACAAATGAACAAACTTCTCTTCTATGCCGACTTTCTTGCCTACAGGAGCAGAGGATTAGGATTGACAGGCTTAGTATTTAAGGCAGTACCTTACGGACCAGTCCCAGAACGATGGGACCGAGTGTATAGTCTCGTGGATGATATAGAGCAAATGCCTATTGAAAACAAGAATGGAAACAGTGGAACAAAACTTGTGTCAGCATTGGAATTTGACGAAGCAAGTCTCAGTGAAGAAGAACTAAGTTGTCTCGCTAAGGTCTATGAAACATTCAAGAATGAAACGCCAAGCACAATCTCGGAAATCAGCCATCAAGAAGCTGCATGGCTCGACAACATAGGTAGTCATGGACGAATAGACTACGACTATGCCTTCTCGCTGAAGGCACTGTAAAAACGAGAACTCGAAAGCCGGTTTCATTGAGTTAGAACCGGTTTTCGAGTGACTCACATTTAACCCAAACACAAATTATAAATAACATCTACCGATATTAGCAATCTTCCTTATATCAATTCTCCAAGTATCTTTCTACGTCCGCCTGAATCTTTTGGAATTCGGGAGAGAATTGGTAGAAGGTGTTCTTCTTCATCATCATTTTCACTTTTCCAAGACTGTTCTCATAGCAAGCCATCTCTGTGCGTGCCTGCTCGGAATGGACAGCCCTATCCCGGATTTCATTCTCCCTGACATTGCGCAGGGCATCGCAGACGCTCTGCACCAAAGGACAAACCACCAGGTCGAAAAGATGATGACCCTGTATATATAAATAGGTGTTATGCTCGTTTACCCCCAGATTATTCAGGTACTGAATCATATCCGGCAACTCATCCTTGAACTTCTTGAACCGGCGCTCCAGCTGGAACAGCTTTGCCCTTACCTTCTTGGCGAGATAATTGATAGCTTGCTGAGGGTCCTGTATTCTTACCGATGGCAATACGATGACCTTGTCGAATTCAGCCATGTCAAAATGCATAGACATCTTGCGATGACGGATATAGAAGAGAAGATGCCACACGAAAAGCGGCCATATCGTACGGGAATAAGCCTCCAGAAATCTCTCGAAATCGAAGAGATGGGTATCGTTCAGCGTCACCATCACGCAGGTTTCGTGCAACCCCTTGGAGTAACACTGGAAATTCTCGATGGCATAAGCGTAGGTATGGAAGATATAAGGATTCTCCAGCATCAGCTGAGAAGCCTCGGTAGTACCCTGCCGCAGAAAATCGTAGTCGGCATCCACACAGGCTATCATATCCTTGCCCACTCCCTTGAGCATATTACTGATAGCTGCCTTCTTGCCACGGTCGAGATGGTTGTTGCGGGTAGGAAGTAGGATTTCAAAATACCGCGTCTCATCCTCAAACTTTCCCAGTACAGAACGCCAGAAGAAGACATCATCGTAACTCTCGACGTAAGCCACAATCTTGCGCCGAGCCTTCTTCGAGGTCATCTTGTTGGCGGCCTCGAAGTAGAGGGAATTGATATTATCGGTTAAACGTTTAGCCATAAGCAGAAAAATTCAACATTCAACACTTAACATTCAACATTACTTTATCGTGATATCGCTCACATCCGTCACCCGGTCGGTCCATCCGTCCATAACCACAGCAGGACTGTGGGTGGTCATGATGATCTGGATATTCGGATTGAGTTTCAGCACCAGACCGATGAGCTGCTTCTGCCATTCAAAATGAAGGCTGATTTCAGGCTCATCCATAAAGAGGATATACGGTTGATTGTCCTCCACCAGCACGGTGAGGAGGATGGCGAGAATCTGCTTCTCACCAGCCGAAAGCTGATAAGGCGAGAGCTGCTCGCCTATCTGATTGAAGCGGATTTCGTTGGCTGTACGGATGATGGTCTTGCCGGTATCCTTGAAAAGAGCATCAACCATATCCTGGAACATCTTCTTCGGTTCGCTCAGTTTCTGAGCCTTGAAGGCTGCATCCGGTTCACCACTCTGCAGAACGGCGATGATGCGGTTGCCGATGTTCACCTGATAATCCAGATACTTGCGCTGCAGCTGGAAGAGCTGCCAGTCGAGTTCGGTAACCAGAGTGAGGTCTATCTTATTGATCATCTCAGCATTCATCAATGGTCTGTCTACCGAGCGGATTACGTCGTAGCGAATCCACTTTGCCTCCTCCGGCTCCACCTTCAGATGCACGCCCTTGATCATGTGACTAGGAAATTCGCCACCTGCCGCCAGACCCTTTATCACCTTATTTAATATAGTACTCTTGCCCACGCCGTTTACACCACTCAGGATATTGACACGGCGGTCTAGGTTCCAAAGAATATGTTTGGTACCGCTCCAGAGAGATTCAATCTCTATCTGTTTGATATAATCAGCATATTTCTGCATAAGATATTCTCCTATCTTTAATAGTCAAGAACGGAAAAAGACTATTGTCTTAACTTCTTTAACTTCTTAACTCCTTTAACTTCTAAAAAATATACCGCAAATATAGCAAAATTCCTCGAATTTTTGTACCTTTGCACTCGATTTTATTCAAAAATAGGAAGATTTAAATAGAAATAAGGAAAAAATGGATAACAAACGACCTCTTATCGCCCACCTGTGCCTCTTCTGTTCCGGCGCATTCTGGGGACTGATGGCTCCCGTAGGCAAGGCAGCGATGCAAAACGGCATCGACGGCATCGACCTGGTGAGCTTCCGTGTATTGGGTGGCGCCATCCTCTTCTGGATTGCATCATTCTTCACCAAAAGAGAACATATCCCTACCAAGGACATCATCAAGATGGCAGGTGCCGGCATCTTCGGACTGGTATGCAACCAGTGCTGCTATACCATCGGTCTGAGTCTCACCTCGCCAAGCAACTCCAGCATCATGACTACCTCGATGCCTATCTTTGCGATGATTCTCTCGTTCCTGATTCTGAAGGAACCTATCACCTGGAAGAAGGCTATCGGTGTGCTGATGGGATGCAGCGGAGCCTGCATCATCATCCTGACAAGTGCTACGGCAGGCAATGCCAAGGTGGGAAATATCTGGGGCGACCTGCTCTGCATCTCGGCACAGCTTTCGTTCGCTCTCTATCTGGCGCTCTTCAAGCCGCTGGTTCAGAAGTATTCGCTCTTCACGGTTAACAAGTGGATGTTTACCTGGGCAACCCTCTTCATCTGGCCTTTCACGATAGGACATGTATCGGACATTCCTTTCGCCCAGGTTCCGATGAGCACCTGGTGGGAAACGGGCTACGTCATCTTCTTCGGCACTTTCCTGGGTTACATCTGCATGATGATTGGTCAGAAGACCCTGCGCCCTACCGTGGTAAGTGTATATAATTATGTGCAGCCGCTGGTATCAGTTACCGTGAGTGTCATCGTGGGGCTCGCCGTGTTCAAGGGCATGCAGGCGATTGCCGCCATCCTCGTATTCTCCGGTGTATGGCTCGTGGTCAAGAGCAAGTCAAAGCATGATATCGACAAGCATGACCACAGCCTGGCTTTCGAGAAAAGACATGCGTAGATTGCTTTAATATCGATTTATAAAACTGAAACTGTCCCCATCTGAAATAACAGATGAGGACAGTTTTTTATATACAAAACGAAGATCAGCAACCGAAGTAAACCATCAGTCCGCCCAAAACGATATACAATAGGGCGTATGGGATTGCCGAACGGAGAATCTCCCCATCCTTTCCCTCCATATCACAGGCAGCAGTCGCGATGGCGATGCTCTGCGGACTAATCATCTTTCCACCCGTGGCTCCCGTGGTATTGGCAGCTACCAGCCAGTTCTCCTGACCGCCCTCCATACCAAAGAAAGTACTCTGTCCCGTCATACCCAACTGATTGGCAACATGAGCCTGAAGCTTGGCAAAAAGGATATTAGAAGAGGTATCTGAACCCGTTACGAAGGTTCCGATGGCACCAATCATAGGAGCTACCAAAGGATAGAAATCACCCGTCACAGCCACCAGTCCGGAAGCAATGGAAGTAATCATTCCCGAATAGTTCATCACACTTGCCAGGGCTATCAGCGAACAGATAGTCACCACTGTCTTGCGCAGATTCACTGTGGTACGGGCAAGAATCACCATCAATCGCTTGAGGCTTAATCCCTGTATCAGTCCACCAATCGTAGCACCCAGAAAGAGCATCAGGCCCGCATTGGATATCCAGCCAAACTTAAAGGTGCTGTCGAGCACAGGCAGATGAACCGCACTCACCAAATGACTCTTGAGGAAAGCATTGACCGGAGGACAGAGGGCGCCGGAAACCAGGATGAATATCAATATAAAGAGGTAAACGCTCCATGCCTTCAGGCTTTCGGCAAGTGTAAAGGTTTCCTTATCCTGCACCTTGCTCTTTCTGGCAAATACCTTGGCGTATGCAATGATGGCGATAATGGCTGCCAGCGAACCGATGATGGCTGGAGTCTCCGAACCGAGATAATAGCCGCAGACAAACTGCACTACCACGGAAATCACTCCCACCCAGAGGGCGATGATGAGATTCTTGATAAGATTGTGCTTATCGGTAAGCGTTAGGATGATGAAAGGCAGGATGATAAAGAGAGGTGCCAGTTGGATAATGGCGAATGCCGAAGTCTCGCAAATCTGTGCCGCCGAAGCCGATCCGCTTTCCGCCACCTCGTTACAGAGCGTAGTAACCGGTACACCCACGGCACCAAATCCCGTAGCCACGGTATTACCAATCAAGGAAACCAGAGCCGAGAACATCGGTTTGAAGCCGAGTCCGATGAGGATGGCGGCAGGTATCGCCACCGCCGTTCCGAAGCCCGCCATACCTTCGAGCAGTCCGCCGAATCCCCATACGAGGAGCAGCACGAGCAGTCCCTGATCATCGGTAATCGATGTAAACTGCCTCTTGATCACCTCTATCTGCTTGCTTTCCACGAGGATATTATAGCTGTAGATAGCCATCAGGATGATGATGAGAATCGGGAATACCGCCTTCAGGATGCCTTCCACCACCGCCCATCCCGTCAGGGCGATCACGCTGTCCTCCGCATGTTCCGGGGCAATCATGCCTAGCGGCGAAGCAGCGAAGAGAGCGAGCAACACGGTAATTACGAGCGTCAGCAAGGCGCTTTTATGACCTGCCATCTTGAAGCCGAGCATCAGGATGAACAGCAACACGATGGGAATAATAGAAACTACAGATGCCATAAGCCATTCAGTTTTTTAATGTTTTCGATTGCTAAATTTTATGTTTATGACTGCAAAAATAACATTTTTCTTTGAAAAAAGAAAGCATTTTTTGAAAAAAATCTCTTCTTAGATGTCCGATTTTTCAATTTCATACGTCTATAGAATGTAAAGGTTATGAGAACAGATGAATTCAACCATATCATCCTACCGATGCGCAGCAACTTGAAAGCGTATGCGCTAAGGTTGACTGAGAGTGACGACAATGCCGAAGACCTCGTGCAGGAAGTCATGCTCAGGCTGTGGGACATGCGCCAGAATATCAAGGCAGAAGATAACCTCAAGGCGCTCGCCATCACCATCATGCGCAACAAGTTTTATGACCAGTGCCGACATGAGGAGCGGAACTTCACCACCGACAAGGTAATGGAAGTACCCATAGAAGACCGGCGGGCAGAGCAACGGGACGAGGTAAACCTCATCAAGCAGATAGTGGCACAGCTCCCGCCCTTGCAGCAGCAGATATTCCGCATGAAGGAGATAGAAGGCTATACTGCCGATGAAATCATGCAGATAACGGGATGCACTGCCGATAATCTCCGAAAGAATCTCTCCAGAGCCCGACTCAAAATCAGAGAGACTTATATGAACATCGTGAAACCGAACAAAATAAAGAAGGAGGAAAAGTTATGAATGATGAAATAAAAAGAATACAGAACTTGCTCGACAAGTATATGGATGGTGCCACATCCAATGAGGAGGAGGCAACGCTCAGAAAGTATTTCGAAGAGCATGGCAATGATATTCCGGAAGAATGGGAATCCTGTCGCGCCCTCTTCAGCTATATCGGATTCGAACAGATGAATCTTTCTCAAATTCTAAAAGGAGAAGAAGAGAAGGAGGAGGATTTCGAAAAAAAAGATATCGAGAAGGAAGAAATCCCAAAGAAGGAAGCTTCTCGCAGCAGATGGCTCAAATATTTCGGCACTTCTGTGGCAGCAGCCGCTATCATCGCATTCCTGATTGTGGGCATCCAGAAGATAGCCCAGCCTCAGCCTGAATGTTATGCAGTTATCGATGGAAAGGTTTATACTGACCAGGAGTTCGTTCATAACGAAGCCCTGGATGCCCTGGAAGATGTTTCGGCAGATTCCGAAGATCCATTCAGTGCCCTGGATATGATGAAACAATAAATTCATCTTAGATGAAACAATCAATCAAACTATAAAGTATAATATATATAATAAGGTATAGAATATGAAACGATGCAACTTGATAAAACGCTTCTTCATCGGACTGCTTCTTATCGTGGTAGCCTCGATTTCGGCTTATGCCCAGGAGGGACTATACGTAAAAAGTATATTCCAACGCTTCGGACACGCCAAGGGATGCAAGATGGTTACGATGCAGAATACGCAACTCAAAGGTTACAGGCTCAAGATATACAAGAGCCTGGTATATAAGAACCATGCCACGGAAATAGCCCACTATCTGAAGTCCGACCGCAAGGCTGCGAAAAAGATCAGAGAGGTGGTGGAGAATGGCAAGATGGTGAGCGGCTATTACATGATGGCACCCTTGAGCAATGGCAACAACCGCTTTATCCTCTTCAGCAATCCGAGTGAAAGCAAGGGAACCGTGATTTATATCGAAGGCGACCTGTCGCCCGAAGATATCATGCAACTCTGCTATTCCAGAAGATAGAAACAACATTTTCCTTTTGGAATCTTCTCAATTAGAATAAGAAACAACATAAAATAAAGTATTATGAATATCAAAAACGTAATGATGATGGCTGCCATGATGCCAGCCTTCGCCCTTGCTGAAACCAACAGCAACAGTGCACCTGTCTCTGTAGAGGCTAACGACACCACAATCAGAGTGAACGACCAGAACATCGTCATCAAGCAGGATGGTGAACAGACTTCTGTGAAGATATATAAGATGAACGGCAACGAGATGACCAAGATTTCCGAAACCCAATTCGTAGATGGTCAGGAAGTAGAAAAGGTATTTGTCACCTCGCCTTTCATCCCTCAGACTTTGAGAAAGCGCAAGCGCAGTCTGGAGAGTCATTATCCAACCTTCTTCTTCGGCTGCAGCCAGTTGCCAGGCAGCAGGGGAAGCATGGGAGGCAACAACGAGATGCACAGTCGCGACTCCAAGTCGTGGGAATGGGGCATCACCCTTACCAGTCTCTGCTTCCGCCTTTCCAACGAAATGGCGCTCACCTCCTCTCTCTCCATCGGACAGGTGCACCACCATTTCAAGGATAATTATGTATTAAGCACCCAAAACGGGGTATCTTCAATGACTCCGATAGAAGGCGAGATGCTAAAGAAAAGCTATATCAGCTATAATGTGCTCCGCCTGCCTATCATGCTGGAGTGGCAGAAGCGCATAGGATGCCATGATGCATTCCTGGCGTTAGGTCCATCCGTAGAATACCGCTGGCACGAGCATTCCCGCTACTTCATCGGAAAGCACAAGCATACCGAAACGGGCGATATCAACCTCAACCCTATCGGCTTGAACCTCGAGGCCCGTGCCGGCTACTCAGGAGTGATGCTCTACGCCCGTGCCGGAGTAACCCCACTGCTCAACAAGACCAAGGCTCCCGAGTGCTACCCGATGACCATCGGCTTAGGATTCAGACTGTAACATAGCTGCAATGTAGCAGGAATATAGCTGTAATGTAGCAAAACATAACTGAAACTGTCCTCATCTGAAACACCCATTCAGATGAGGACAGTTTTTTATTCTGCCAAATTCGGGAATTAAAAACGGCCAAATTCGGGAAAAATAATCGGCCAAATTCGGGAGTTAAATAATGCCAAATTCGGGAATTTGTGAAAAAAGCCCACAATTTCAGCATTTAGCCGCAAGCCTAGGATTTATCGAAAAAAGTGACGATAAGTGTGCGAAATCTCATAAAAAAACATAGATTACGCACACCTATCGCCACTTTTTGCTATTTATCGCCTTAATTTAGGCTATAGTAACAGAGAGGACTTTGTTATTTATTTTAGCTCAATCTCCATATTTTTATTTGGTCCGAAGGACATGTTTCCTTCATAACATGGCTTGGCTGAATCATATTTACCCGAAAAATCAGAACGATATACCATCACATGATAAGTGCCGGAAACTAAGTTCGATAGATTGAAACTTACATTATAGTTGCACATACAGTCTGCCTCAATCGTGGAATCTCCCAAAGGAATCAACACAATACGGATTTCTCCGTCTTGTGAACATACTTGAGGGCTAAATCCATTTACTGCACAATTTGCCTGGAGGTCAGTCACTTGAAAATGAGCAACATTTCTTGCATCAACAGAAACCGACATCTTTGCAGACTTTTCTTTTTCTGCTTTATAATATTCAGGCCGACTTTCTGTTGCTGAGAAGGAAGAAATACAGCCAGAGTTTACCACATCACTCATTCTTACCTGCTCCATGATATTCTGTTCCGTAGAACAAGCTCCCATTGCCATAGCAGCCATAACTAAAAATACAACTTGTTTAACCATAACTATATCTAT
>NZ_CDRSSE010000030.1:0-41706 GCF_977051555.1 Segatella sp. | reverse complement strand
TTCTTTCAGTATGCGAATGGCTCGCATTGTCATGTCCTCCATGTTACCAACTGGAGTCGGAACGATGTATAATGTGCCCATACTGACCGCAAATGTAGTTAATTAATCTTTCTTAGCAAAAAAAAAACGCATTTCTTTGCATTTTTTAAAACCTTATTATTAATTTTGCCCCCGAAATGACAGAAAATCTAATTGGGGAGGCACACCGTCCCGGAAGAATTGAAGTGGTGTGCGGATCGATGTTCTCCGGAAAAACAGAGGAATTGATCCGAAGAATGAAGCGTGCGAAGTTCGCCAAGCAGAAGGTGGAAATCTTTAAGCCTGCGCTTGACACTCGTTACTCCGAGGAAGATGTAGTGAGCCATGATCAGAACTCTATCCGGTCTACTCCTATTGAGTCCTCTGGATCAATAATGCTATTGGCTTCTGATATCGACGTGGTGGGTATCGATGAAGCCCAGTTCCTGGACAAAGGTCTTGTGGAGGTATGCAACGAACTTGCCAACCGTGGCGTGAGAGTGATCGTGGCTGGACTGGATATGGACTACAAGGGAGTTCCCTTCGGTCCGATTCCTGCCCTCTGTGCCATCGCCGACGAGGTGACCAAGGTTCATGCCATCTGCGTGAAGTGTGGTTCGGTTGCCTACGTGAGTCACCGGTTGGTCAATAACGACAAACGGGTGCTCCTGGGCGAGAAAGATGAATACGAACCGCTCTGCAGAGAATGCTATCAGAAGGCGATTCTTAACGAAAAATTATAACAAAAGGATTAGTTATGGGAAAGGAGATTACATTTGATAAATTTATAAGATGGGCGGGTGTTACCCTCATCGTTCTTGCCGTGCTCTTCATGACCAATTATCTGAGCAGCGTACTGCTGCCATTCTTCATTGCGTGGTTTTTCGCTTACCTGCTCTATCCGGTTGTGAAGTTTATCGAAAACAAACTCCACGTCAGAATTCGTGCGTTGTCTATCCTCATCGCCATGGGAACGGCTATCGCTGTCATAGGAGGCGTACTGTGGCTCATCATCCCTCCGATGATTGACCAGTTTGACAAACTCGGTGAGGTGTTGACACGATGGCTGCATCAGACAACTCATACCAACAACCTGACGGCGCTGATCAAAGACTGGCTGCAGGCCAACCAGGAGCAGATAGAGCATTTTCTGAAAAGCAAGGACTTCAGCGATGCCATCAAGGCCACCATGCCTAAGGTCTTCTCGGTAGTCAGCCAGACGGCAACGGTACTGATGAGTATCGTGGCATCGATGATTACCTTATTATATATGTTCTTCATCCTGCTCGATTATGAGACGCTGACAGCCAACTGGGTGAGAATCTTCCCTAAGAAGAACCGTCCGTTCTGGAGTGCGCTGATGAAGGATGTGGAGCGCGAGCTCAACAACTATATACGTGGTCAGGGACTGGTAGCGCTCTGTATGGGCATCATGTTCTGCATCGGTTTTACCATCATCGGTTTCCCGATGGCGATAGGTCTGGGCATTCTCATCGGCATCATGGATCTGGTTCCGTATCTCCATACCTTCGCCCTCATCCCTACGGCATTCCTTGCCATGCTGAAGGCTGCCGACACAGGTCAGAACTTCTGGCTGGTATTCGGTCTGGCTTTTTTGGTGTTCTGTGTGGTACAGGTCATCACCGACATGGTAGTTACCCCGAAGATCATGGGTAAGGCGATGGGATTGAACCCAGCCATTCTCCTCTTGAGTCTCTCGGTTTGGGGTGCACTTCTGGGCTTCCTGGGCTTGATAGTAGCCCTTCCGCTCACAACGCTCATCATAGCCTACTGGCAGCGCTATGTAACGAAAGAGAAGCCGCAATATCATGAAGAAACGGGCGAAAATGTCCCGATTTCGGATAAAAATGAAGAAAATCAGTAAAAATATGGCAAAATATTTGGTTATTTCAGATTTTTGCCGTACCTTTGCACTCGCTTTTGAAACATAAAGCAGAAGATTGACTCGCTAGCTCAGCTGGTAGAGCACAACACTTTTAATGTTGGGGTCATGGGTTCGAGCCCCATGCGAGTCACAGATCTTCAAGAAAAAGGCTTTCCATTACGGAAAGCCTTTTTTCGTTTCTTCATCGATTATCTCCGTTTCTTCATCGATTATCTTCATCGGATTACGCTGAGTTAATGGAAAGCGACCTGTTCGGTCGAGGAACAGGAGCAGCGTGATGTATAGTCACGCAGATTTGGCTTTCCCTTCGGCCGCCGATTTTCAATTCGCAGATGAAGCAGATTTATTCGGATTGACTATTTTTTATATCCCACAGATTTCACAGATTTACACAGATTTTTCATCGGATAACTCCGCGAAATCCTATGAAAAAAATCTGCGCCATCTTATAGACCGTATAGGTCAAAAATCTGTGTAAATCTGTGAAATCTGTGGGACATAAAAACGTATAGCAATAAAATCAGCTTCATCTGCGAATTGAAAATCGGCGGCCGAAGGGAAAGCCAAATCTGCGTGACCTTAATATAATGTTCAGGCTAAAACATTTCAGCCTTAGCCTCTACCCTCTTCTCTACATCATCCGGAAGCTGAGGGAAGAAATCATAGCCGGTGATACGCTCCACTTCATCTACTGAGTTTACGAATTCCGTCTTCTTTCTGCCTTTCTGCGACTGATTACGGCAAATAAAGCCGATGGCCTGCGGATTCTTGCCCGTATGAAGAACCACCTTGAAGAAGGCATCAGGCACTACCACCTTGTTCTTACCCAACTTGCGATGCTCCTTATTCAGAAATATCGGTCCGCAGACTATATAAACCTTGCCATACTGCTTCGCCCAGTTGCGGCACTGCTGCTCTATCGTGTTCCATACACCCGCATTCAGACTGTGGTTCTGCGGACACATATTGGTCATCAGGAAACATTCGTCCATCGCCTGCTGACTCCATTTGTTGTCACCAGCCGGACACATGTGTCCCCTGTCGAAACCACTGTTGTAATAATCCGCCAAAGTACCCACGGGTGCCGGCATCTCCTCATCATCAGCAAACGTACCGCGCGGCAACTTACCAGATGCATGTTCCCCCGTCAGCACCCAGGCAACCCAGTTAGGCTGTCGCGTATCATGATTATAAGATACCGTATAAGCCAACCGATGCCTGATGGTCTCCGATACCTTTACCTTAGATACCGGAATCTCCAGGCCCTGTGCCTTCAGATTCGCACCTTTTACAGGAATTTCCTGCTTATTCTCCTCTACAACAAGCGCCTTATCTTCTGTTGCCAACGAAGAAACCTTCGGCAAGACAGAAAACGCCACAACTGCGGCAACCGCCAACAGCCAAATCTTAAATGTACCTACCTTCTTTTTCATATCAGATTCATCATTATTTCATTTCCCGTGAGACTCAGAGTCTACACTATTTATTCCGCTTTTAGGTGAATAATCCCTAAAATCTCCACAAAAGTAGTATTTTTAAGCGAAAAAGAGAAAGAAAATCATAAATTTCTTGCATATTTCAAAATAAAACACTAACTTTGCATCGCTATGTAGAACAACCCTAGACTTAAACAGTAAAAAGCTCAAACAACTAAGAACTGAAAGTCAAAGGTTACGATACATTGGCAAAAGTGCTCTATGAAATGGACAATCGAAGAACATTAACAGAGATTAACTAAAAGTGATGCAAGTTTTCTGCCTTTTCTTGTTTTATACAAGGACTGATGATCCTCGAGGCGATAAAATCGGGGTGCATTTAGGCTGAGAAATATGAGAAAATAAGAATCAAAACATAATAGCAAAATGAAAAAAATCAAATTATTCTCAATGGTAGCTGCCTTCGTTGCAGCTTTCGCATTCACTTCTTGTAACACAGGCGATGATAACAACAGCTATTATCAGCCGCTTACACAAGCAGAAAAGCAGACCTGCTATCTCATGACATCTGGTAGCCGTATGAACAAACTCGCTTATATAAGCGACGAGCATGTTACATTAAAAGACGGAAAGAAGGAATATGTCGACACCTTAGACGTTGCTACATCAATCTACGGAGATGGTAAAGATACTGTAATGACTGTTCGCGACTTCCCTGTCAAGATTCTCGCACGTTACATTCCTGAAAATGCTGACACGAAAGAACTGAAGGAAGCATTGAAGAATTACAAGATGCCAGTCAGCTTTAAGAGTGTTGTAACCTACTGGACTCTTACACCAGCCCTTCAATTCTTGCTCACTCCAGAGACAATAACAGTAAATCTGGAGTATGGTGGTACAACTCATAAGGTTAATTTCTATTGTTATGCTAATGGATATTACATTTACAATACAGGACTGATTAACAGTACTTCCAAAAAGTTGGAAGCTTATTTGACTCTTTACGGTTACGAAGTTGATCCTAAGGACGAGAAGAATCCAAAGCCTACAACTTTCAACTATAATATAGCAGGAGAGCAATCTACTGGAGTACGATTTAAGTTCTTCGAGCCATAAAGCTCAGAGCAAAAGAAATAAAGAAGTAAGAAACTTACACTTACAAATATATATATGTTAATACTCTCTTAAAAATTAAACAAAAAAGAAAACTATTAGAGGCGCAGTCTTCGTGAGAAGGTTGCGCCTTGTTGCATATATACAAAGAACGCTCTTATTACTCATGAAAGTTCAGTTGAAAATCTTGCGAAACACTTTATTATTTGTTTTTATTAACTGAGTCCACTTAAAAAAGTCCCGAATCATATTTTTTGTCTTTGTAACTTATTGACAACCAATGGTACGTTTTCGTAAAAATGACTTTTTCAAGTGGGCCCATCTATATGATTATGATTGAAATGCGGAAACGCAAGAGAATGTTAAAACTTATATATAGGCAAAACCTTGACCTTATATCCATTTTTCTCAATTACCCTTTCCTCATTCATCGTGACAATAATCAGATTGGAGCATTTGAGTTCTCCCGCACATTCTATGATGCTATCTATCTCCCGCTTGAGTGTTCGTTCGGAAGAGAGGTCATAACATACTTGTATAAGACTTTCTACATGAGCACCCTGCCTTGTAACAAAATCAGTCTCCTTGTCATTACGGGAGCGATAATAGAAAAGTGATGTCTCTGCATGATATCCTCTGCGAACCAACTCTATAAAAACCTGATTCTCCAATAGTCTGCCTAAGTTCTCACTCACATTAAAAGCCTTGGCTTCTACAAAACCATTGTCAACTACATAAACTTTCTGTGGAGCTTTCTTCATCACTTTCAACTTGTTGTTGTAACGTGGCAGATAATACAAGAGATAGGGTTCTCTTAAATATCCCATGAACTTCTTGGTGGTTGCTACGCTTGAAAATCCCAGCGCTTCTGCCAGTTCGTTGGCGCTGAAAGGATTGCAGAAGTTAGAAACCAGATACATGGCCAGGTTGTTCAAATCCTCCACATTGCGTACTTTATGGCGCTTGGCAATATCTTTCCAAATGATGGAATCAAAGAGTGTGGAGAGATAGTTTTGGGTCAGACTTCTTGCTGCTACTGTCTCTGGATAGCCACCATGGTGCAGATAGTCTGCTATAAGCGAGAGGTCTGATGCGCTATCTTTCATTTCCGATACTTCCGAAAGATTCCTGTGATTCCAGATAAAGAATTCAGAAAGACTGAAAGGCAGCATCTCTATCTGGATATATCTGCCTGTGAGTAATGTTGCCATTTCGCTACTTAGCAATTTGGCGTTGCTTCCCGTAATAACCATGTTGATTCCCATGCGGTAAAGCTTGGAGATCCATAAATCCCAACCATCCAGATTTTGAACCTCATCAAGCAGAAGATACTCAAAGTCGGGATAAACGGCACGTAGTGTTTCCCAAACCAAATCATCGTCCCATGCACTCAGGAGTTTGCCGTCGTCAAAATTCAGATAGGCAAAGTTCCTGCTTTTCAGCATCAGCAAAGCCTCTGTCGATTTGCCGGTTCTTCTAGGTCCCGTTATCAACTTGATTTGCTTGCTTGCCAACAGTTCATCCACATCATATTGGGTATGACGTGTAAGATAAGGACGGGAAAGCAGAATATCCCGTTCCTTTTTCTGGTTATTGATAATTGTTCTCATTTCTCTTCAGATGAATTGATTAAACCGGGGCAAAGATACAAAAAATATTCAATATATCATTCGTATTGAATAAAAAAGTACTGATTTTATTCAATACGACGGATAAAATGAATAAAAAGCGACAAGGATCTATATACCACGATTAACAGGTGGCGTATAGACCCTTGATTATATGGAGATATTCGTAATCTACATCTCCGCTATTATATTTTTTATGAATTGCTCAGATTCTTAATGATTTCCAAAGGTAGCTGGGTAGCCTTGGCAACTTGTTCAGCAGGAAGTCCCATTGCCAGCAAACGTTGTGCTGTTTCTGTGTTGGCCTCATGTTTGCCTTCTTCTCTGCCTTCTTCTCTGCCTTCTTCTCTGCCTTGCTTCATGCCCTTTTCCATTCCTTTCTGGTATCTGTCATCCAGGAGGGTTCTTTCAACACTTACGGAATCCCAAAATTTGTCGTAGGCACGGAGTTCGGCATCTGTAAAGCCGGAAATCTCCAGCTCTTCTACGGCTTTTCCAATCTCCGGGTCATTGAGCAGGTCGGAAGGAATCTCCTTCGTGTTGGAATTGATTTCCGTGAGGAAACGGAGCCACAAGACCATCATGCGCTTATCGGCAATGGAATGAGGTGTGAACTTCGGGAGCTCAATGAAGGTGAAATGTAAGCCTTTAATTACCTTGCTGCTGTCCTTATCATGCACGATGCGATAGTTGTGGATGAAATCCGGAGTATCATGCGCAAAGATATCATTCACAAGATTCAAGGAATATACGGGTTGCAACTCACTGTATTTTCCTCCCTTTTTAGCCTGACTCACATAGAGCTTGGATGCATTGAACAATACTCGCTGCTGGAAAGCGTCAGACCATTCCATCTGCATTTCTACGCAGAACTTTCTGCCTCTGGCATCTTTGCAGAGTACGTCCACAATGGTATTCTTACCCCCTTCGAGTTGGGGCACAAGTTCTGTTGGCAAATACTCGATCTCGTGTATCTGCTCTTCTTCGCTGAGTGGCAGGAGGGCGTTCAGAAGGCTGATCAGTCTTTTAGGATGATTGCCAAATATCTTCTTGAACGTGAGGTCTGCCTTAGGGTCTAAGTACTTCATAACCATCTGTTTTAAAATTCGCTACCGCAAAGTTACGATTTTATTTTCAAACCTGCAAGAGATTTCCGGGAAAAGTTTCAGAAATTAACATCATTATTGGTCAAATAATACTAAAGAGGGGGTGTCATTATTCATCGGAATACGCAGCCTAATGGCCGAAAGGCCAAATCCGTTTAAAATCCGTGCGTAATCCGTGAAGCAAGAATGTTCCGTTAACTCAGCGTAATCCGATGAAGAAAATCGATGAAAAAACGACAAAGAAAAAGGACGCATCCGGATTGGATGCGCCCTAACTTGTTAAATAAAATCGGAGGGATTCTGCTCATGAAAAGCCCTCTTAATGGAAGAGAATCAGGAAGCATCCAGGAGGTACTCACTCATGCCATGGGGTATTTTCGTTCTTACATTGTCTTTTATTGTCATTTACTGAGTCCACTTTACAAAATCACAAATCATATTTTTGCCTTTGTAA
This sequence comes from Segatella sp., assembly GCF_977051555.1. Classification (NCBI taxonomy): domain Bacteria; kingdom Pseudomonadati; phylum Bacteroidota; class Bacteroidia; order Bacteroidales; family Prevotellaceae; genus Segatella; species Segatella sp. Next base: position 34,045 of record NZ_CDRSSE010000030.1, on the reverse strand, counting down.
CTTATTGATAATTAATAGTATGTTTTTGTAAAAAATGACTTTTTCTAGTGGGCTCAGTTAACAATCGCTGTAAGTGGACATTAGTGATCTAATACATACAATTCGAGCGGTAAAAGCCACTTTCTCTACCGCCATCTGATAAGTAGGTTCACTACCTACTGCTGCAGTGATAACATCCGGCCCATATCCACTCGTCATTTCCATTTAACTAATATTTAACCAAAAATACGTTTAACAATATTAAAACATTGTAAAACGGGGGGGGTATTTTATAGTAACTACAAAATTATATACCTTTGCAATCAGAAATTAGTCTCCAAGTAATATAAGGGGATTAGTTTACCTATGTTGAGGACCATTTGATAAGTCATAATATGTTTATATTGGTTAACAACAAAGCAACAGTAATTTTCTGGACAAATAATTAATATAGTAAGTGATAAATGAAAAGGAAAGCAGTTTTGCTGTTTATTATTTTGGGAATTAAAACAGTAGGTTATTCACAAGATTTCGCCCTGAAGACGAACGGACTCTACTGGGCGACAACCACCCTCAATATGGGCGTGGAGAAGGCAATCAGCAACCAGGTAACCCTGGAAGCAGATGTAGCATACAACCCCTGGACATTCAGGGAAGGCAAGAAGATGCACCTTCTTTTGGTGCAGCCAGAAATGAAATACTGGCTGTGCGAAAAGTACGAAGGACATTTCGTTGGTATCCACCTGCATGGTGCTCAATTCTACGGAGGTTTTGGCAGCAAGCTCTACGATGGCTACTTGGCTGGCGGAGGCGTAACATACGGTTACGACTGGATTCTATCCCCTCACTGGAACCTGGAGGCAGCCATCGGTGTGGGATACGCCCACCTCTGGTACAAGCAAAGTCCTAACTTGCCCTGCATCAAGTGCCAGGAAAAGAAGAACGATAACTATATCGGTCCTACCAAGGCTGCACTATCATTAGTCTATATCTTTTAAAAAAAATGCATCATTTAATCACAAAGAATATTATGAATGATAGAATGAAACTCAATATTGTATATCTGGCTATTACTGGTGTAGCCATGGCTCTTCTGATGGCTATGTCTTCATGCAGCAACCAGAACATAGTAAGTGATAAAAAGATTACATGTACTCCCGATTCCTTTATGCTCCTGCCAGATAGCGGCAATCAGGCTGCACTCAACCTTCAGGTTCATATCCCGAAGCATTATTTCTCGAAGAGAAGCCGTCTCTTCGTAATACCCGTATTGACAGACAGCGACAGCATAGTGGCTAAATACAAGCCTATAGTGCTGGATGCACCTATCTACAGAAGGAAGATGGAACGTAAATGGGTACTCGACAGCATTGCTGACCCATACGATTCTATTGCACAGAGAGTTACGAACACCAAAGTGGATTTATCCGTGCTCTATAACGACACCATCACCCTGCCTGCAAACTTCCATAAGGGAAGCCTCGTGGCAGTGGCTTCTGCCGACGGATGCGGCGAATGCCGTACCATCAGCTATACCAAGATGGCCGATGTGTTCCGTCCGGAAATCAAGAAGCAACTGCACCTCAACTGGATGATGCATACCTTCGAGATCAAGCCGAAGATAAGAGAAGGAAAGGGCGTGGCACGACTTGAGTTTGCTATCAATAAATATGATATCAATCCCAAGATGAGCAACAACCAGGCTGAGCTCGACCACATGTTGAGCGATATAGCTCCAGTGCTCAGCGATAGCCTCGCTACCCTCACTTCTTTGGGCATCTATGCTCTGGCGTCAGCCGACGGCCCGCTGAAGGTTAACACCCCACTTTCCCGCAACCGTGCCAACTCAGCCCTGAAGTGGCTGCTTGCGCACATAGAGAATGGCGACAAGGTGAAGAAGATAGCCCGTATCGGTTCACGCCCTGAAGGATGGCAGCCAGTATTGAATGCAATGGTGGCCGACGGCGATGCCGACAGCACGATGTTGAAGAACATCCTGACCCGCTATGCCAACTTCAACGATGATGTGCAGGAGCGCTATATCCGCCGCCTGCCTATCTGGAACAGCATCAAGAAGAAGTATCTGCAGAAGAGCCGTAGCGTGGAATACACCTACACATACATCATCAAGAACTTCACCACCGATGAAGAAATGCTGCAGATGTACGAGCTCCGCCCAGATGCCTTCAGCGAAGATGAGTTCCTGCATGTGGCACAGATTGCAGAGAGTGCAGAAAAGCAGAAGCAGGTATATGAGACGACTTTGAAATATTACCCTATGTCGAAGATTGCTGCCAACAATCTTGCCATCCTACTCGAGAACGAAGGCAAGGTTGATGTGGCTGAAGAGATATTGAACCGCCAGAAGGCTGAAGAGACTCTGATCAGCCAGAAGGCACTCACAGAATAAATAACAGCGTATGACAAGATTAAAAGTTATCATATATAGCATGGCACTGGCTATGTCATTCACCTCGTGCGTTCGTGAAGATCTGGACCAATGTCCTCCTCTGCGTATCAACATCGAGGTGAAAGACAAGAATTATTTCAATGTCGACCAGACTGCACCCGATGAGAAACGGGATGAGAATCAGTCTTTTAGATCATTTGTTCCGTCTCTTTCCTATCGTCTGAGCCGACTCAACGACGACGGCACTCAGCAGGTTGTCGTAGAAGAAAAAGGTTTCGGAGTAGAGGGTGATGGATTAACTTATCCTGTAAGCTTCGACCCCGACATGCCTTTCGGGAAATACGTCTTTACGGTATGGGGAGGTATGAAGAAGCGAGGCGAACTCAATCTGGATAAAAACGAGCTGTTGTTACATCCAGAACACAGTCAGGGCGATGATGTTTATCAGGTTTGCGATACCCTCGTCTATGATGAAAACCATTATTGCTATACCAGCGAGATGGAGCGCACCAAGGGAAAACTGGTTATATGGACAGAGAATCTTCCTGCCGGGTATCAACTGATGGATACTGAAGTAAGCCAGCTCTATGGAATAGTAAATCCAAGTTTCCAGTATTCTGAAGAGACCAGCGTCTTTCATGAATCGGAAATTGAAGCTGGCGCCAAGACCAAGACCTCTATTTTCCTGGCTCCTTCTTTCCAGAAGCATGAGTCAGTGGTGGATGTCAATTTCTATAAGAATCGTGGCGAAGGCAGCAATTCATCTGTGTTGTCACCTGATGACGTGAAGGTAAGCATGGAGCGCAATAAGATTACGGTGCTGAAATATGTGTACGATTCCGACCGCAATCGCTTCACCATCTATATGAAGGTGAACGACAACTGGGAGGAAATTCACGGTATGATATTGGATTGATAATTAATATAACTCAATTTTTTAATTTATTTTTATGAAAAAAGGAATGTTTTTTGCGCTTGCAGCAAGCAGTTTATTGCTCGGCGCATGTAGCAGTGATGACGCTGTGGTTAATACCACTGCGCAGAACGAGGCAGTACAGCAGATTGTATTGCAGGTAGCAAGTAGCGGTGATGGCTTGAGCACACGTGCCGGCCGCCCATTGTATTCTTCACAGGCTTTGCAGACTATCCAGAATGTTTGCATCGTAATTTACGATGATGCAACAAAGGCTATTGTCAAAAAAACAAAGTTGAACTGGAAAGATAGTAAAACGTATGACAATCATGGACGCCAGCTTACTCTTACTTACAAGGGTAATGATAGACTGGAGGAAGGTAACTACAAGGTTATGGCTGTAGGTTACAGCGATAACAGTGACTACAACTATTCTTTGGATGTAACAAGTGCAGATGCCCTTAGTGGTACTTACAATGACATTACTGCAACCTTGAAGGCAGGCAAAAAAGATGCAGAGGAGGTATTCGCAGGTGATGCAGATCTTAAAATCGGAGTTGATAAGAATATTACCAACTTTACTTCTGGTGAGAAGAATGGCGTAGCAGTAACCTTGCATCGTCAGGTAGCTGGTAGCTTCGGTTATTTCCAAAACATTCCTGCAAGTGTGAATGGCAAAGCTGCCGCAACCCTTCGTCTCGTAGTAAGAGGTAAGAATGATAAGTTGACTTTCAACAACTTCAACAGCTCATTCACAACAACTGGCAACACTATCAAGCATTACGTTAATGGTTCTACATCAACAGGTGAAGCACTTGCTACAACAGATAAGTTCTTTAACGGCGACAACGGTTATGTGCTCTACACTATCAATTTGAAGACATGGTTCCCTCAACTTGATGAAAACGGTGATGGTGTGCTGAATGCTCAAGATTCCCACTGGAATCGCCCTGATGATGTAAAGACTCAGGTTGTGAAGGGTTCTGTATTCGGAAGCAACTTCGTTATTCCATTTGATTTAACTAGCGGCAAGAGCACCATGGAGCTTCAGCTCTTGGATGATGCTGGCAATATCATCAAGCACTGGACCGTTTCTATCCCAGCAGCAGATGTAAATAATGATACCACAAATGGAAATGTTGCAGACGAAAGTCCTTCTATCTTCAACGTGGTTCGCAACCACATGTACAACTTGGGTGTGAAGACTTCAAATGGCACAAAAACTGATCCAGATCCAAGTAATCCAAATCCAGATCCAAATCCAAATCCAAAACCAAATCCAGATCCAGGTAAAGACGAGCCAGAAGACTTGACCAAATCTCAGAACCTCATCTTGAAGGTGAACGACAACTGGGAGGTTATCCACAAACTGGAGCTGGGTGAATAATCTTACTACGTGCTCATAATATAGGCAGTATTAAGAAAATATATCCAAGGGATGCGAAGAGCCAGCTATAGGCTCTCGCATCCCTTACAATCCCAACATCACGATATTTATTTATCATTTTATACTCAATTCCCTTTCAAAATCGAATAGACGAATATGAAGAGAATATCTATAAAAAACAGTATATATATATCCCTTGCCGCCAGTCTCCTAATGAGCTGCAGCGCAAGCAATGATGCGCCTGATACCCTCGCCGACGGCTCGCATGCCGTAAAGTTGGAAATGAGAGTGGGCGTAAGCGCAGGCGTTGTTACCGACTCACGGGAACTTGATACATGGGATGGAGCACAGCAGGTGAATGATATGAGAATCTACGTCTTCAGATGCCCCGCAGAAAAGAAGGGCACCTCAGAAGAAGCATATACCTATTACGCCCCTGTTGAAACGGAAGCTGGCCAGAAAGGTTACTATACCGTTGACGCATTCAACAATACAACACCCAAATCTGCCGAGCAGCATCTATACACCATCAAACCCTATCTGCAGAACGGCTACTACTACCAGTTTCTAGCCATAGGAAGAGATGACAAATACGCAACAACGAAAGTACTTACAGAACCAAACTTCACTCCAAACGAAACGAAACTGGAGGACGCAAGAATCGCCCTCACCGAGCAGGCAAAAAACAGCGCCCAAAACGGTATCCTCAATACCACTGAGCTGTTTTCTGGCATCCTGCAAGACGAGAAGACACAAAAGGAAGACCCCGTACTCGTAACGGAAGAGACGAAATACTTCCACCGCACGCTGACCGCCAGCCGTAACGTGGCTGGTCTGATGATTTACGTAGAAAACATCCCGGCAAAGGTGGAGTCGAATGCAGCAGGAGACGGGAGCACCGTTACCTTCAAGCCCACCTCTCTATCCATCGTAGCCACCGGCATCACCACCGAAACGCTGATTAGGCAGAAGCAGGCACCAGCAGATGCTGAACCGTTGACTTATCAGACGTTGGGCACCATCGACCTCACCTCCTCAAACGGATGGAGCGTAGATGCTACAGAGAACATATTCAAGCGAGCTGCAGACTCCCATAAAGGATGGAAGGAAAACAGCTACATGATAAGCAACTTCATGATGCCTACACCAGAGGAAAAAATGCAGAAAAGCAAGAACTCAGCCAAGAACGAGACCACCTTCTATCTGCATTACACGGATGGCACGCACCACAGGTACGACAACATCAGGAAGTCTACAACCAATGGCGATAAGTTCAAGTTCCCTATCGAGGCAAACCACCTGTATTGTCTGGGAGCCAAGAGCAAGACCGTGAACCAGCCATACGACCTGAAGGAGTATTACGAGCCAGTGATGACCGAAGTGAACATTGAGATAGAACCAGCCTTCGAAAAAAGACATGAATTTGAAACAGAATAAACGTTACAAAACAGCATAAAAACGGAAATAGAATATGCAGAAATCAAGATTTAGCATCTGTAAGATAAGCTCCATCAGGATGAACGCCATCAGGATGAACGCCATCAGGACAGGCATGGCGGCAGGTTTTTGCTTCCTCCTCGCACTAGCCGCGGGATGCAGCAGCGATGCCGATCTGCCACCCTATCCAGATGACAGCAATGGAGATGCAGGCATGAATCAGCCTTCGGAAAACGAAGATGAGATTACGACTGTTCCCTTCACCATCACTCTGGGCGGATTAAGCGGCAGCGATGGCAATGCCAAGCAAGATGGCAGAAACACCCGTGTAGCCCCTCCTGGTGCAGGATCCTCTTCCTCGTCGGGCACAACAGGCGAGGACAACGGATATGCCGAGACCGACAACGTCAATGCCGTAAGGCTGATAGCTTTTCGCCGAAGAGTTCAGAACAATGGAGAAAATACTGCAACCTATGATGCCGCAGCCAACGATATCCAGGGCTTCGAGTACGACCCTACCAACGACAGGGTGATTAACGGAAAGCCCACGTTAGAAGACGGCAAGAAAGACGACTATCTTTCGGGAACCCACAAGCACTATGTGGTAAAGGGCACCTTCGGCATCAGCAGGGGCTACGAATATCGCATCATTGCCCTCGCTTACAATAGCCAGGAGAAATCGCCCTATCCGCAGTATGAGGAAAACAATGTGGTTACCACGAACATGCTCAATTTAACAAAAAATACTACATTTCAGGAGTTCAATGCCACGTTTGCGAGCTACCTGGTTAATGATAAGGACAAAACCGACACCCCCAACAACTGGCTTGGCTATCTAAAAAAAATATACAGACCTCTAGGTTTCCTATCAGATCTGTATAATGTAGATTGCTTGAGCCGCCAGCTCATCACGGTGCCGCAGCTCTTCTATGGCACCCTCTACCAGAAGGGAGATGCCACCCAAAATCCAATCATCTCTTCGGCTGATTACCAGAAGGAAAATCTGGGAAACAAAAACCCTACGCCGCTTGTAGGAACACTCTATAGAGGCATGGCAGAAGTAGAGGTTCATATCACTTCTGCCGCCCATTACAGCAATAGAGTGGAGACGCAATGGTATTGCCTGCTTGCCGACAACGTGTTTACCCAGATGCCTCTTACCAGCTACGACGGTTTTAAGCAGGGCAGTGAACCTATCAAGAAATATTCAACAACGGGAGGCACCTATACTGCCATCGCCTATGCCCGCTTCCCAGGTGTAGGCAAGGAAGTGGTGCTCAAGGCATTTGTGCTGCCAGGCAAGACCCATCTTGCCGTGAGAATGGGCTTCGATGCCAAACCTTACGCCCTCAACTCTCAGGTGAAGGCGAAGGATATGATGTCTTCAGAAGCAGCCACGGGCGTCATCGTGGTAGATGGAGTCAGCAACCTCTTCTATCTGAGGCGAAATCATAAATATGTCTTCACATACACTGATCAAAGGAAACTTACAGACGACAAAAACCGTCTGCTCAATTAAGATCAAGAGAATTATCAAGACGTTATGCTATGTTTTAAAATCAAACAGACAATGAAACTGCATTTTATATACAAAACTTTCATATCATTTTTGTTGGCATTCCTGATGGTTGTGCCCGCCTCTATCCAGGCGGCACAACCCAAGGATGACAACACCAGTCCCTATTTCGAGAGTACTGCCGTTAGAGACTCGTTCATGAACTGCAAGAAACCCATCTGGACCAACAACTGGGTTGATCTGCCAGCCGACAAGCAGCAGGACCATTTTGTGGAGTTCAACAAAGATCCCAAATATGGCAACATGACATTCCGTGAGCTGCGCAACCGCCGTGCCCTTACAGGCGATTCGTGCACCATTAACAAACTGATTGGTGTGGTAGGCGTAGGCAGCTGGACCAAGAATCTGGGTGCCCTTACCGACGATTCACTCGACAACTATGCACAGGTGAACTCCGTGGTACGAGCAGGGGTAACCGTAGACCCGATAGTAAGTGTAAAAGATATGGACAATTACTATTCCAAGGGAACGGTGGCAGGCTTTACCATCGTGGCTGGTTCGGGTAGCAGCGTGCTGAGCCTCGATGTAATCAAGGCATTCTCCATCGGATTCTATCGCGACGGCAAACTGAAGGGCGTAAAGGTGGTGAGAGAAGGACAGAATGGTTCGGGAGTAACGCTGAAGCTGCTCCAGATACCGGGTTCCAACAACATCTGCGCCATGCTGACGGCAGAAAGCGACTGGCTCTTCGATGAAATCTCTCTCGACTGCTCGGGCGGCATTCAGGCAGAAGTGGCGAATATTCTGAAAATCAAATATGCCTTCGTGGGCGAATCTACGGAGTTTACCATCACCGATGGAGGCATCAAAAAATACAATGAATATTCGGAGGGCGACAAGCAGGTGTCGCTCAAAGAGATGAAAGGCTGGCGCCCTGTTGCCCTCGGCATCCCCCTGCCTTTCCTTGACAACGATATAAAGAAGATGACAGATGATAATCTGGACAATTTCGCCACCATCGTTCCTCTTCTTAACGTGGGTTACCAGGGCGGAGCCAAGTTTATGATGCAGAACGACAAGACCCCGCAAGGCGAGGCATTCGAGGCGGGCATGGAGGCTGGCTTCAAATACAAGATGGATGCTGCGCTGAGCCTCAATGCGGGTACATGGATCAACGTGCTGCTCTTCGACCACAAGGGAAACAAGGTGCAGGAAGAGACGATTTCTGCACAGGTGCTCAATCTCTCGCTGGTGCAGATTGGCGACGGAACGGTGAGCATCAAGGCAAAGGTGCCGTTTTCGGGATGCGAAATCAGATTCCTCACGGTGCTCGGAGTAGACGTGGGCACCATTGGCATCCACTACGGATTCGTAAGAATGGCTCCAGATGTATCCCACCGGTGCCCCATCAACCCTACCATCAGCAGCAACATCTGCGGGTCGCAGACTTCGTTTACTCTCCGTTCCAATCCGGAAGTAAGCGTAACATGGAGTCTGGTGAATGCATGGGATTTGAAAAATAACGATATTCTTGCCACCACACCTGTAAAGGTTACCTCTGATGGTCAAGTTACCAATCTGGAACCTGGTAAATATACCTTCAGGGCCACGGCTCAGGACGGATGTTATGATGAAACCACCATTACCGTAGGTGGTTTCAATGATGGAAATACAACTTGCGGCAAACCACTTGTCAACAAACTGGGTGAAGATTTCTACGAGGTATCGCCTAAGATTCACGAATCATCCGGCTCGTTGCTTTCTATCTCTGAACTCAAGGATAGAGACAAAATTATCAAGGGTGAATATGATCAATATGCCGAATATATAGGTGGCTTGAGTCTTGCCGATAATCTCTGCATCATCGGAATTCACCGTAAGGATGGTCAACTGATATACGATGCTACCGACCGACACGAAGGTGAATCAGAGGCGGATGCCGTCAAGAGAGCTCAACCTAAGCGCATTGGTTTTGTGGTAGAGGCTGATGCTACAGTAATCAATTTGCATGCCCTGCAATTCCTGCAGATACGCTGCTATAACCAAGGCAAGGAAGTATATCGCCATCTGATAGATGAAAACAATGCGATTAGTGCAGATATCGCAGGTTCAGACAAGCTGCAAAAGATAAGATATTCTATCGAAGTTCCAGCCTACGACAGCAAAGGCAACCAGATTCAGATGGATGAGTTCCAACTCTGGAATTCGGGTGTACTCAATCTGGGCGGTTCTAAACTCCGTATCTACTATGCTTTCATCGAGGAGGCTGCCGATGACTGTTCTTCGCCACTTGCATGTGGCAGTCTGGTGATGTCGCATAATCATTCACATACTACCATCAATGCTGATGAAACTAAGTTTGGTGGAGTGGTGAGTGTGGCTACTGTAGATGATAACTTAGGTTATCTGGTGGATGACGACTTGAATACCTATATGGCTGTTGCCAATACGGTAAGTGTGGGAGTAGGTCAAACATTCGCTGTAAAGATGGGTAGAACCCTCGACTATCATCATCAGTTGGGAATTGTCATTGACAACAAGACTTTCCTGGCAGCCGTAAAAGTAGGAAACTGGCTAACGTTAGAAACCTTCAAAGACGGTAATTCTACGGGAGATAAATTTACCGACTGGAAGGTGATTTCCGCTGATGTAGCGGGTTATGGCGATAAGAATATCCTCTTCCTTCAGCCAAAGAAAGCGTATGACGAGGTGCGATTAACTTTAGCCAATATTGTAGGCGCATTGGATGTGCAGAAATTATACGGACTCGTGACACGTGGTGATATTGATAATGATGGTATACCTGACTGTAAGGACGAAAACTCGTGCGTAAATGGTGTAAAAGATATCGTTGTCAACAATGTATGCGTAGGAGATAAGATTGTCGTAACTGCTACCGGATTGCCCGGAACGAATTATTATCTTTCCTTCGACGACAAGAATGCAGGCAATAACGGACAGATGATTCTGGTGGAGTCAACATCAGACACCAAGAACAACATTAAATATTCTTATACCACCAAGAAGCCGGGCGAATATCAGCTCACCTTCTTCGACGGCAGCAGGACGCCACTCACATCGGTGGTATATCAGGTTCATCCGCTGCAGACACGCTGGCTTGCCACTGCCACCACCAATGAATGGAACAAATGGGACAACTGGAGCGACGGTTCGCCTTACTGCTGCACCAACGCCATCATCTCGTCGGATGCCGATAACTTCCCAGTGCTGGGCACGGCAGTGAAGCCAGCCGACTACTGCTGTAAGGACATCTTCTTCGAACCCCGTTCGGCGGTGGATAACGTGCCTTCGCTCAACTATCGCAAGGCATGGGTAGAACTGGAGCAGAAGCCGAACCATTACTATCTGCTGAGTGCGCCGCTCAAGCAGATGTACACGGGCGATATGTTCATGCCTGCCGACACCACGAAGGCGAAATACTTCGAGGAGCTGAACGAAGAAAACTGGAAGGAACAGCGCTTCAACCCGAGCATCTACCAGCGCCTCTGGGCGGCTGCGCATTCGGGTAAGATTTATTCGCTAGACAGCAAGGGAAATCCGGTTTTGAAGGATGATAAAACGCTCGCCGTGGAAGAGGTCACCTGGTCGCACAACTTCAATGCCGTGGCTAAGCCTTACGGCATGGGTGAAGGCTTCTCTATGTGGATAGACAACGGCAATCTGCCGGCTACCAATAAGTTCAGTATCCGCCTGCCTAAGGCGCATAAAGAATATAGTTACTTCGTGGATTACGATCAGGAGAAAGTGGCTAGTGAAACAGTGACGAAAGATGCAAATAAGATAAACCGCTTCATCTATGAATCGGATTCTCCGCAGGAGGGCGACTTGACGATGGAATATAAGTATCTGTCGGAAGGCAAGGAAGTGACGGAGAACCGCACGGTGTTCGTGGGGCAGAGCGAGTATCCGATTACGCTGAAATCGGATATTCCTACGCAGACCTTCGTGCTGGGCAACCCATTCATGAGCCGCCTGAATATCAAGAAATTTCTGGAGGTGAATGAGAACGTGAGCAGTGTGAAGTTGGAAGTAGAGAATGAATCGGGAGGCATGGAAGAGCAAACTGTAAGCAAGGTTGCTTCTACGGGCAACGCCACCACCATCGCCCCAATGCAGGCATTCTATGTTACCACAAATGATAAGCCGAGTACGCAAATCACCATGCTGCTCACCCCAGAAATGATTGGTGGAAGCAAGAAGGCTACTGAAGAAAGTAAACCTGCTGAAGCCAAGGGACTGAAAGTGTGTGTGGAAAGCCTGAAGACGCGAAGCAAATCAGCAGCTATGCTGGTGATGGAGAATTCAGAAACTGCTTATGATGTTTCTGACGGTTCTTCTTTCAAGAACTCTGTATTGGTTCCAACTCTTCTGGATAGTGAGGTGAAGTCACCTCTGAAGGTATTTGGTATTCAGCAGAGTCAGGCTTACGATATCCTTCCGATGACTGTCGCTACATCTTTAGGAATCTATCTGTCGCAAAAGGATAGCATCTGTATCGAGGTAAAACCTATTCAGGGTGTTGATATGAGCGGATATGTTCTCCATGATATGCTTTCGGATGCCGATTATTCACTCGATTCTCCACTCATTATTGCGGATGCCGAGACCTCGTTAGGCAGATTTGTTATCAGAAGCCGTTATGGAAGTACAGATGTGACATCTGCCGATACTGATCAGCGCATCAGTATTGTTCAGGAAGGTTCTTCTGTCCTCGTGCAATCTGCCTGCGGTCTGCTCAAGAGTGTTAAGGTCATAGACCTGAATGGCAGAATCATCAGCAGGATACAGGGAAATGGTTCAAGGTGTTTAAAGGCGAGCATAGCCACAGGCATTCAAATCATACACATAGAATTGACAGATGGTAGCAGTAAGGACTATAAGATGATTTTCTAAGTGAAATCAAATTACATCTTTTACTTATAATTATCCCTGCCAGCTTGTGAAAGCCGGCAGGGCTTTTATCAGAAATCACTCACATCCTTACGGTTTTATTTTCACATCTGCAAGAGTTTTCTGGAAAAAGTTTCTGAAAAAGTTAGAGAATGGTGAATGTTGAGAGGTAAATATTGAGTGTTGAATGAAAGAAATATGACGACAAAGGAAAAGGACGCATCCGGATTGGATGCGCCCTAACTTGTTAAATAAAATCGGAGGGATTCTGCTCTTGAAAAACCCTCTTAATGGAAGAGGATCAGGAAGCATCCAGCAGGTACTGGAGCTTCGTGGCATCAAAACACGGACAGGCTTTCTGAACGCCAGGCAGATCGCGATGACCCAAGATGGTACGGATGCCCGGAAAACGGTGGTGAAGATCTAGGATAAGATGCTTCATCGCCTCCTTCTGCTTAGGAGTGCGGGTGTCACTGATGCAGCCCGATGGCGAAAGACCACCCTCGTAACAGATGCCTATGCTGTGCGCATTGTAACCGAGGGCATGAGAGCCCATACGCTCTACCGGGCGACAGGCATGAACCACTCCATCCAACGTGATGTAGAAATGGTAGCCGATGTCAGTCCAGCCGTTGTTATGCACATGGTCGTAGCGCAGCATCTTCATCGTATAACGGTGATCGCAGCGGCTGCCGCTGCAATGCACCACTATCATATCGATGTCTCTCATAGGCATCACTCTAAAGTCCACCTGCCGAAACGCCCAACGCCCCGAGGAGAGCTGTCAGTACGGTTACTGCAAACTTGATAATCTCATTCCATTTCTGCTTGTTCTTTTCTGTCATAATCTATTCTGTTTTAAAAGGTTAATTATTCTAATCCGTCTCCAGTGTCACCGTTGCCGGTACTGCCTGTGCCACCAGTCTGCTCGCCTGAGGTGTTGCCGCCGCTGGTATTGTCTCCAGAAGAAGCATTGTCCTTGGCAGGCTTTTTCTTAGCCTCCTCGATGTCGAGGGTCTTGGCACCCTCCTTCTCAGCCTTGAGGGCAGCCTTCTGTACGGCACGTGATGCAACCTGCTCAAACTCCATACCTACGAAGATGTTGGCAAGATCGCTGCCCGGGATAAACTGGATGTTCACACCCTTGATATTGATGTCACTCTTGAATTCGGCAGCGGTTGCCGCACCCTCACTGGTAAGCTGGAGGCGGAACTTGCCCAACTCGCCGAAATCAATCTGGTTGCCTCGCTGCAACTCGATGACCATGTTCTCCTGCATACTGACCAGAACGGCTGTTACATCCGCATAGGATACAGTGGTCTGCATAGAGATCAACTTCGCGAACTTCTTGAGCGAAATGGAGTCTTTCATCTGAGCACGGGCGTAGAAAAGAGGAACTCCTGCTTTATCACCAAATTTTGACGCAAGCTTTACTAAACTGTAATTAATTGCCATAATACATAAAATTTTAAAATTGTGAATAATAATGTTGTGCACCGGTCTCTTCCCGAATGCTGATACAAAGATACAACATCGGCGGTGCCCCACTTGTCCACTTTGGTCCGATAAGTACCAGTTGTGCTCTATTTGGGTCAATTATGCATACTTTTGCACGCAAGCGTATGCTGCAGAATATTCAAGTGGCTCAGTTAACTTACTCAAGTGGCTCAATCAGATTACTCAAGTGGCTCAATCAGATTACTCAAGTGGCTCAATCAGCGAGTCCAGCCGTCTGAGTAAGCGAGTCCAGTCGTCTGCGTAAGCGAATCCAGCCGTCTGCGTAACCCAGTTCAGCCATATCCTTAACCCGACGCAGCCGCATCAGTTGGTAAATGGAAGTACATCGTTTGTTTACCTCATTTGGGTGGGCAATGACTACCAGAGAGAATTATCCTTTTTTGATGACTACCAGGGTCAATAATAGGTACCATCAGAGTCAATCATGTGCCTTCTAATATGCCCGAATGACTACCAGGGCGAATCTTAAAAATACAAGATACTGAATATCAGGTGGTTAGGTACTAATTTTTCTTCCCTACATTATACCAAGTATATTATATATATACATTCACATTTTTTACATTATACGTAATACGGGAAGAAAAAGATTTTTTTTTCAACAAATCAGCCACTAAAATGCATTTTTTCTCTTCAAAAATTTGCATAAGTCTGAAATAAATATTACTTTTGCATCATGAAAGCACGGAGAATGCATTTCTCCTCCCGATGAAGGACACCGGGATATGCTTTCGGTTAAGGATTAGAACATAGCTCATTGAGTAGGATTTTCTGCCCCGAAAGGTGAGTGATCAAATGATAATCCTTACAGGGCATTCTATGCCTGATAAATTTGATAATGATTTATCGGCATGGATGCGTAGTAAGGAGCATTTGAAAGTAAGAATGAACGGCAGAAAATCTACCCATGCGGATAGATCGTTTCATCTTATTTGTTCTTCTTACTCCAATTCCATGCCGGTTTTCAATAAACAACAACAAGGACTTGCCCCAATCGGTAGGCCAATAACGATTTTAACAGAAAACGGAAATGGAACAAGTAAATCAACAGCCTCCGGGCGGGCAGCAGTCCTTCCCTCAGACAAATCAACAAGAGAAACAACTGATAGCCATCCTTGGCGTACAGGGATTGTCTTACCAGAACTATTCGGTGGTAGAACTCAAAATCGTTCTACAGATTATCAAGCATGCCCAGAAAGCAATCTTGGGCTATGTAATCCCTTATCGATTAACTTCACAGACTTTTAATGGCTTCACCGCAGAACAGAGAGCAGCAGGCCACACCGATGTCATCATGAAACTATCGGAGTTTCCTTATGGTGCTCACCATTATCCGCAATTGCGCGATGCTATCCAGCGTATAGAATCGCAACCCATCCAGCTGCCGTTCAAGCAGGGCGACCAGACATACTACCGGAAATTTTCATGCCTGTTTAAGAGTGAGATATACCAAGACCGGCACAAAAACTGGATGGTAAAATTCCGCTTCGACAACAACGTGATACGGTTTTTCTACAATTATGACAAGGGAGTTAGCTATATCGATCTCAATGCCATCAACCAATGCCGCAGCGCATCGAGCATCAAGTTGTATCTCATCATGAACTGCTGGGCGGTAAAGGGATTCACCACCAGCAAAACGGCGCATATCCAGCAACTGATGCATGGCAGGGAAGATTATTACAAGACCTGGTCGGCACTGGACAGCAAATGTCTGACTTTCGCCTGCAAAGACCTCAAGCGCCTTTACCGGAACCGCATCATCGACCAGTATCTTACCTATAAGCCTTTCTTTCTGGAAGAGGGTGAAAAAGTGAAGCATCACCTGCCCGAACACATCACCTTTACCCTGCACGACCGTCGCACTTCAGGCGAAACTGCAGAGGGTGGAGAAGTGAGCAGCGAACTGAGAGGGCAGCGGAGCAAACTGAAACTCCGGCTGCAATGCAATTATGATGTAAACGAGAAGAAGGCTGAGCAGTTGAGCGGCTATCTCAGGTTAGATATGATTGGCGACCTGGAGGACTTCTTCCAGCGAAAGGATTATTACATAGCCAACTGCAGGCGTTCGAACAAGAAGATGAACACGGGTGGCTATATGACCACAGCCATGGTAGGTTTCTTTAAGGATCATGGTGTAGAAGGACTGTAAAAAATATAAAGCTTATGAATTATCCCCAACGTATGTACAGCAAGACCGAGCTGGGTCTGCTCTACTTTCCCGACACAACCGACGGGGCGACAGCGCGCCGTCATATCATGGAATGGATCAAGCGCTGTGTGCCTCTCTGGAACGAGCTGCAGCGCCTAGGCTACCAGAAGAGTAGCCAGTATTTCCCTCCCCGCCAGGTATCCACCATCTTCGAATATCTGGGCGAGCCGGGGGCGGAATAAGGAGTGTTGAATGTTGAGTGTTGAATGTTAAATGTTGAATGTTGAAGGGTCTATATGCCACGATAAACCGTGGCATATAGACCCTTCTTGCAATATTATACTTCCTTCCAATCAACCAGTCCCTTTCCCATATCATCCAGTTCTATGGCAAGGGCGATTACTTTTCTCTTATCAGCCTTGAAAGGTTCGGCATACTGCTTGGCTTTCATCTGCTCCGTGGCAGCATCAACGCCACCGTTGTTGCTCAGTTTCAATTCAAGCACATAGATAAAATTGGTGGTTTCTACCACCATATCAATCCTGCCTGTAGCAATCATCTTTTCTACTTCTACCCGGCAGCCGATGGCATTGAAGATGGTACTCAGAATCAGGCGGTAGCGCTCCTCCATATCCATGCTGGCAAGTTTCTTGTTGCTGTAGGGCACGTCAGCAATAAGCGCCTTCAGGCATTTCATGGCTTCAGGAAGATTGCCAAGCTTTAGGGAGTACAGCAACATATTCTGGGTTGATATTACTAGTGCATCTGATTGTAGTGTCAAGGCTGGCAATACAATCTTGTATAGAGCCTTTCGAACTTCATAGTTTGGAATGCCTAGCAAATAAATCCCATCCATATATCCCCTTATTGTAAGATAGCCCGACTGATAGAGGAACAGTTCCGCTCCGCCACCTGTTACGTCAGAAGTCTCCAGTGTATCGCTGTCTATCGGACAATTCTCAAAATCTTTCAGTCTCATTTCTATATTATCCACAAACTTAGGAAGTAGCGAGGTAGCGCCCGATGAAGCCCAGTAGTTCTTCAGTTTGGAATCAGCGAGTGCATTGACAAGACTGAATGGATTGAAGACATCAACCATATTTTCATGGCTGAAATGATAGCCATCATAATAAGCAGTCAGTTGTGCAACGGCTTCATCAAAAGTCCATCCCTTTCTTGTTGCCAACTTATTGATTTCCGGTTTGAAATCACGTAAAACTTCTTCCTTCGTGATACCGCAGATGGCTGCATATTCCGGCTCAAAGCTGATGTTACTCAGATTGTTGAGCACGGAGAAAAGAGAGATTTGCGTAAACTTGGTGATGCCGGTGATGAAGACAAACTTCTCATATTTATCCTGTGCTTTCAATACGGCAAATACTTCTTTATAGATAGCGGTACACGCTTTATGCAGCGGAGTTTTCCAGGAATGCTGCAATGGCGAGTCGTATTCGTCAATGAGAATGGCAACCTGCTGTCCGGTTTGGTTGTAAGCTGACTCAATGATGTTCTTGAATCTTACAGCAAGAGAACTGTCTGGGCGTAATGTAATTCCGTATTCCATTTCAAGGGAATGAAAAACATCGTCCAGATAGCTTCGTATGCTTTCCGGCTCTGCGCCAGCCTGGCTCATATCCAGCCTGATGACAGGTCGCTTCACCCATTCCGTTTCCATCTGCATGATCTTCAACCCCTCGAAGAGTTCCTTCTTGCCCATGAAGTAGGCTTCGAGCGTATCCACCAGCACAGATTTACCAAAGCGGCGTGGGCGGCTCAGGTAATTATATGTTTTATTTCTGTTGGCAAGTTGCCAGATGATATCTGTCTTGTCAACATAAAGGTATCCATCCTTTCTGATTTTCTCAAAAGACTGGATGCCTACCGGCAATATTCTATCATTTATCTCTACCATAATTCCTAATCTTTGGTTTCCAATTGCAAATTTACGATTATTTTTCGAAACCACCATACTTTTCTCATCTTTTTTGCACTTTCAAAAAAAGTACTTATAACTAACAGGTTTGGTACTCACTGTACTTCACGGAAAACAACAAGAGGGTGTGTCTTGGACTTTTGACACACCCTCTTCATTATATTGTGATACTTGTAATCTACATCTCTGCTTCAGAACTTAGCCTTTCTTCCAAAGCTTGGTCATATCCTCCAGCGTCTTACCCTTGGTCTCAGGAACGAGCTTCCATACAAAGAGGGCAGCAAGGATACAGATAACACCATACAGGCCATAGGTAAACCAATAACCCAAGCTGTTAGCCATCGGAACGAAAGAGGTAGAAACAATCCAATTGAAAATCCACTGGAAGGCTACGGCAATCGCTACGGCAGCACCACGAATCGTATTAGGGAATACCTCGGCGATAAGTACCCAGCAGATTGGGCCCCAAGAGAACATGAACGATGCTGTATAAACCATGATAGATACCATGCACAACAACTGCAGATGAGGATTACCGAAGGTGATGGCTACACCGATGGCACCCAATGCCATGCCCAGAGAACCGGTGATGAGCAAAGGCTTACGGCCCAACTTCTCTACCGTAAAGATTGCTACACAGGTGAAACCGAGGTTCACGATACCATTGAATACGGTCAATACCATCGGATTGTCAAAGCCCATTGCCTCATAGATACGAGGAGCATAATAGAGCACGGCATTGATACCTACAGCCTGCTGGAATACAGAAAGCATCACACCTACGAAGATACAGAGCACACCGTAAGTAAGCAGTTTCTCCTTCTTCTCAGTAACCGTATTCTTGATGTCATCCAAAATCTTCTTAGCCTCCTCAGCACCATTGATGCGAGCCAGGATACGCTCAGCCTTCGCATCCTGACCAACCATGGCAAGATAACGGGGAGTCTCCGGAACGAAGCAGATAAGCAGAGCAAACAAACCCGCAGGAACCATCTCAGAACCAAACATATAGCGCCATCCGGTTTCGATAGCCCAGGCAGCCTCGCCACCATTCAGAATCTGGTTCATACCGTTGCCCACACTCTGGATAGCAGGAGCAATATGATCGCCAAGAATGAAGAAGTTGACGAAATAAACCACCAGCTGACCGAAGATGATAGCAAACTGGTTCCAGCTGACCAACATACCACGGATGTTACTAGGCGCAATCTCACCGATATACATCGGGCACACAGCAGATGCCAGACCCACACCGATACCGCCAATCACACGGTAGAGGTTGAACACGATGAGAAGCGTAAGATTAGGTTCGCCCTTTGGCAACACCAAAGACTCCGGACACATAGATCCCCATGCAGAGATGAAGAACATCACACCCGCAAAGATCAGCGAACGCTTACGGCCCCAGTTAGAAGCCAGCACACCCGAAAGCGCCGAACCGATGATACAACCAATCAGGGCACTGGAAGAAGTGAATCCATGCCAGAAATCGGTATAGGTGAAATCCTCAGCACCCATGAAGAATGCCTGCAAACCCTTCTCGGCTCCCGAGATTACCGCGGTATCATAACCGAAAAGCAAGCCGCCCAAAACGGCTACCATCACAATTGAAATAAGATAGGCTCTTGAGCCCGTTTGTTTTTGTTCCATTATTCTTAGGTTTAAAATTTAATCAATTCAAGTTTCGCAAGTGAGGGAATTGACAGAAGTTAAAGAAGTTATCACTCCCTACGGTCGTTCGGGAAGTTAAGAGACAATAGTCTTCTAGCTTAAACTTAGGACATTTGTCCCTTAACTTCCCCTTAACTTCTCTAACTTCCCTTAACTTCCCCACATGCGAAAGTAGCATTTACCGGCAGGAAATCTCCTTTTTTCATGCCAAAAATCAATCCCCACCTGATAATATACGTTTTTTCTTTATAAATATTACGTTCAACATGCGGTTTTCCCCCATTTTTTTTGTAAATTTGCACCAAAATAAGAAGATACATAGAATTTAGGTAATATGAACATAGCAGATTTTCTACATCAGCAGGGCGACAAGCGAGGCTTTTCGTTCGAGGTTTTACCTCCGCTGAAAGGTAACGGAACAGCAGCACTCTTCCGTACCATCGATGCGCTGAGCGATTTTGGTCCTCGCTTTATCAACATCACTACGCACCATAGCGAGTATGTATACAAGGAACTGGAAAACGGTCTCCTCACCCGCCAGCGTGTGCGCCGCCGACCTGGCACCGTAGCCATCGCAGGCGCTATACAGAATAAGTACGACATACCTGTCATCCCTCATATTATCTGCAGCGGTGCTACGAAGGAAGACATCGAGTACGAACTGCTCGACCTCCAGTTTCTGGGCATCAGCAACATTCTCGTTCTGCGAGGAGACAAGGCGAAAGAAGACCGGCAGTTTACACCAACCGAGAATGGTCATACCCATGCCACTGACCTCCTGAAGCAGGTGAATCAGTTTAATGAAGGTTTCTTCTTTGATGGCACACCCATCAAGCACCCAGGCGACAAGTTCTGCTGCGGTGTAGCCTGCTATCCGGAGAAACATGAAGAGGCGCCAAACCTCGAAATGGATATGCAGCATCTCCTGGAGAAGCAACAGTTGGGCGCAGCGTATGCCGTTACCCAGCTCTTCTACGACAACGAGAAGTTCTATGCTTTCGTTGAAAAGGCGCGACAGATGGGCGTAACCATCCCTATCATTCCTGCCATCAAGCCTTTCGCCAAGTTGAGCCAGCTCACTGTAGTGCCGAAAACCTTCCACTGCGATATTCCTGAAGAACTCGCACAGGAAGTATTGAAATGTAAAACCGACGAAGATGCCAAGCAGCTCGGTATCGAGTGGACAACCGCTCAGGTGCAAGATCTCTTCGAACATGGTTACAACAATGTTCACTTCTTCACCGTATCGGCTGTAGACAGCGTCAAGCAAATAGCAAAAATATTGTTTTAAATGCAAAGAAATGAAGTTATAGGTCAGCAAGAAGTTTGGAACCGTCTTATGGAGATGGTTCAGGAGAACCGTTTGCCCCATGCGCTGATGTTCTGCGGCCCGCAGGGTTGCGGCAAACTGGCGATGGCATTGGCTTTTGCCAGCTATCTTCTGGGCGATTCACCGATGCTCAGGAAATGGGAACATCCGGACCTCCACTTCACCTTTCCTACCATCAAGACCGCCAATATGGGCAGCGAACACAAACCGGTGAGCCTCGACTTCATCAAGGAATGGAGAGAGCTGCTGCTTTCTAAAGGTCCCTATATCCAGATTAGCGACTGGATGCTGAAGATGGGCAAGACGGATGCCGACTATAACAAACAGGCTATCATCACTGCCGAAGAAACCGATGCCATCTCTCACGAACTGATGATGATGTCGAGTCAGGGCGGATATAAGATAAGTCTGATATGGCTCCCGGAACGTATGAACATCCAGAGTGCCAACAAGATATTGAAACTGCTGGAGGAGCCGCCACGCCAGACGGTATTCCTGCTGGTAAGCGAGAATCCGGAACTGCTGCTCGAAACCATCAGAAGCCGTACGCAGCGTATCGACTTCAGGAAGATAGAAACCGCCGAGATGGAAAAAGCGCTGATAGAACGGAGGACACTGGAGCCAGAAATGGCACACCGCATAGCCCGTATCGCAAACGGCAACTGGAATCTTGCACTCGAAGAACTGGATGCAGGAAACGAAAACCGGCAGCATCTCGACATGTTCATCATGCTGATGCGACTGGCTTACATGCGCAAGATCGGTGACCTCAAGAAGTGGACCGATGTGATAGCAACCTTCGGAAGAGAAAAGCAGAAACGCATGCTCGACTACTTCATGCACATGCTCAGAGAAAGTTTCATGTACAACTTCCGGAATCCGGAACTGAGCTACATGACGCAGGATGAGGAGAACTTTGCCAAGAACTTTGCCCGCTTCATCAACGAGGCAAACATCATTGACATCTCCAACCTCTTCGAAGACAGCAAGCGCATGATTTCGCAAAATGCCAATGCCAAAATCGTTTTCTTCGATATGGCGCTCAAAATCATCGTACTCCTTTTAAGGAAGTGAAAAGTGAAGAATTCAAATGAATAACGGGGCAGATGACTGGTCATTATTCATTGTACATTATAAATTATACATTATAAATTAGATTATCGTGGATTACAAAAATATGAAATTCAGGATGTGTAACGGCTGCGACCGTGGTCTGTGCGCTAAGGGCGTAGGAAGACAGAACAAACAGCTCAACACATACGACTGGCTTGCCGATGTACCCGGCAATGCTGAAAGTACTGACCTCGTGGAGGTACAGTTCAAGAATACCCGTAAGGGATATTACCACAATGTGAATAACCTCGACCTGAAGAAGGGCGATATAGTGGCGGTAGAGGCTAACCCGGGTCACGACATCGGTGTGGTTACGCTGACCGGAAGACTGGTAAAACTCCAGATTAAGAAGGCAAACCTCAAGTCGCAGGATGATATCAAGCGTATCTACCGTATCGCCAAACAGGTGGATCTTGACAAATGCAAGGAGGCTAAGAGCCGTGAACACGGCACCATGATACAGAGCCGCCAGATAGCCAAAGATCTAGGACTGAAGATGAAAATAGGTGATGTAGAATATCAGGGAGACGGCAACAAGGCCATCTTCTATTACATCGCTGACGAACGTGTAGACTTCCGCCAGCTCATCAAGGTTCTTGCCGATACCTTCCATGTACGCATCGAGATGAAACAGATCGGTGCACGACAGGAAGCAGGCCGTATCGGTGGAACGGGTCCTTGCGGTAGAGAACTCTGCTGCGCTACCTGGATGAAGAACTTCATCAGCGTAAGCACCAATGCAGCACGCTACCAGGACATCTCTCTGAATCCTCAGAAACTTGCCGGTATGTGCGCCAAACTGAAGTGCTGTCTCAACTACGAGGTAGACAGTTATGTAGAGGCTAGCAGAAAGTTACCTCCTAAGGATGCCGTACTGCAGACAGCCGATGGTGACTTCCATCAGTTCAAGGTGGATATCCTGGCTGGTCTTATCACCTACTCTTCTGACAAGAACCTGGCTTCCAACCTCGAAACCATCAGCATCGAGCGTGCCAAGGCTATCATCGAAATGAACCGTCAGGGCGAGAAGCCATTGAGTCTGCTGGAAGACGGTAAGGCAAAACCTGTAGCCAAGCCAATCGACCTGCTCGCCGAAGCTGATTTGAGCCGCTTTGACAAGGCTAAGAAAAAGAAGAAGAAGAACAACAAGAACAAGGGACCTCGTCAGCAGGAGAGAGACAACAAGCCTCAGAAGAACGAGAACCGCGCGCAGAATGGAGACAACAAACCTCAGAAGAATGAAGGCAAGCCAAACAACCAGCGCCGCGACAACCGTAATCAGGGTAAGGGTGACAACCGCCAGTCAAGAAACGACAGACGACCTAACAAGGGCAACAGGCCGCAGAATGGCAACAAGCCACAAGGCAACAACGCCCCTCAGAATGGCAACAAGCCACAGGGCAACAACGCCCCACAAGGCAATAACGCCCCACAAGAATAAAGAATAGGAGCTAGAAAAAGATGAAAAAGATAGTTTATTTCATCGTTTTGACAGCGATCGTTCACATTCTCTCTGCCTGCAGCGGTTCGACCGTATACGATGAGTATGCCCATACACCGATTGCAGGATGGGAGAAGAACGACACCCTATCATTCGAAGTATCACCTCTACTCGAGGCAGGGCATTACAAGCAAAGCCTAGGACTTCGCATTACAGGTGCCTATCCGTTCATGGGGCTTACGCTCATCGTAGAACAGACGGTTTATCACCGAAACAGAAAGATACCGGGCGAATGCAAGATAGATACGGTCAACTGCCAGCTGATTGACAACAACGGCATAACCAAAGGACAGGGTATCAGCTACTATCAGTATAACTTCCCTATCAACATCTATCAGATGCATCAGGGCGATTCCATACACGTAGCCATCAGACATGATATGAAAAGAGAAATCCTACCCGGTGTGAGTGACATCGGTATCAAGATTTCCAAGATACAATAAAAAAAGAGTGAACAGATTCATCAACAATCTGTTCACTCTTTTTTTAACTTCTCACTAAATTCCTTCCCGCATCAATTCTCAAGAAGATGAAAAGAAGGATGGTAAATCCCCATAACGAACTACCACCATAACTGAAGAACGGCAGCGGAATACCGATAACCGGCGTTAATCCCAACACCATTCCCACATTAATAAACAGGTGGAATAGGAATACCGACAGGACACAATATCCGTAGATACGCCCGAACTTATAAGGTTGCCGCTCAGCCAGATGCATCAACCGCAATATCAAAGCCAGGAATAGCAGCAGCACACCAGCCGAACCGAGGAAACCTTCCTCCTCGCCTACCGTACAGAAGATAAAGTCTGTATCCTGCTCAGGCACGAACTTCAGTTTGGTCTGCGTACCATTCAGGAAACCTTTTCCCTGAAGTCCGCCGGAACCAATGGCAATCTCACTCTGATGCACATTATATCCCGCACCAGCCAAATCTTCATCCAGTCCCAACAATACGTTGATACGCACCCGCTGATGAGGTTCCATCACATGATTCAACACATAATCGGCTGAATAGAAGAAAGCGATACTTCCCAACGAGAAGATCGAGATGAGGAAGTAATTCCGGAACCGGGTTCTAAGACCGTGATAAACCAGGAATCCAATGATCATAGCACACAGGAAGAGCTGGATCCACACAATATCAAACGGAATGACATAGGTAGAAAAGAGCACGAAGAGCAGCGTAATGCCTACCGAATAACCCAGGATAATCAGCGCCTGTTTCTTATTGCCCGTATAGGAGTTCACCATGCCCGCGGTAAAAATCTGCACCAGCAGAAGCACGACAAACTTACCCACAGAAGTATAGGTATCCCACATCATTACGTTCTCATACTTCACACCCACTACGAAGTAAGCCACCATCGACACGCCGGTAAAGAGAATGGCACCCGGCATTCCTTCGCGGTAAAGCATGAGGAAGAATGAAAGATAAACCAAGGCTGAACCGGTTTCACGCTGACCTACGATACAGAGCATCGGCAGAACGATGATGCCTACGGCTGCCATGAAATGTTTCAGGTTCTGCATACTGAAACCATAGCTTGACATAAACTTGGCTACCGCCAGAGCCGTAGCAAACTTACCAAACTCAGCCGGTTGCAGTCGGAGCGGTCCCAGCACCAGCCAGGAGTGGGAGCCCTTGATGCTATGCGGATTGAATATCGTAGCAAAGAGCAAGAGTACCAGGATGCCATAGATGACATACGAGAAGGTATCGTAAAACCGGTCATCTAGCAGCAGGATTACCAATCCCAGTGCTATGGATGTGCCTATCCATATAATCTGCATACCCGAGCGGGCACCCAGACTGAATATCTCGTTGTCACCATAGTTATAGCTGGCTCCACAGACGCTCACCCATCCGAAGATGAGGAGTACCAGATAAATACCTATCGTCCACCAGTCAAGTGAAGCAAGCACACTAGGTTGTTTATTATCGATCATAATCTATAAACTATCAACTATTAACTGAAAACTATCTACTGCTTAATCCGTAGGCGATTCTACGGGCCTGCATCTCTGCAGCCCTGCGCTCAGAATCAGGAGATAACTTACCCTTGAGATACTGTTCCATCATCAGACCACCGATAGGCACACCATAGTCAGCACCCCAACCACCATTCTCTACATACACGGCAATGGCAATCTTCGGGTTGTTCATCGGAGCAAAGCCCATGAATACAGAGTGGTCATGACCACGGTTCTGTGCCGTACCCGTCTTGCCGCAAGCTTCGAAATCGTAGCGGCCGAGCAGCTTACAGGTTCCCTTCAGCGCCGAACTTCTCATACCGGCTACCACATAGTCGTAAGCCCGTCGGGAAGCCTTGGTATAATGGCGTCGGGTATAGAGCGTATCAAGCGGTTCACCCTTCACCTTTCTCACTACATGAGGCACATAATAGTATCCCCTGTTGGCGATGGTAGCACCCAGGTTGGCTATCTGCAACGGCGTAAGGTTAACCTCACCCTGACCGATAGAAATACTGATTACCGTCAGTCCGTTCCATGAACCTTTGTAAGCCTTATCATAGAACTGGGCATTCGGAATGAGACCGCGTTTCTCGCCAGGCAAGTCGATGCCCAACTTATATCCGAATCCCATGCTCACCATATAATTTTTCCATACGGTCATCGCATTCTGTACGCTGCCATACTTCTTGCGGTTACCTAGCATATAGTAAAGACCCCAACAGAAGTAACCGTTACAAGAGGTACTGATGGCATCAACCAGCGAAATAGGCGACGGGTGACCATGACAGCCTACATGCAGACCCTTATAAGAGAAACCATGATTACATGGGAATGCTGTTCCCGGTGTGATGATACCTTCAGTAAGATAGGTCAGCGCCTGGCTGGTCTTAAAGGTAGAACCCGGAGGATACTGCCCCTGAATACTACGGTTCAGGAGCGGTTTCCAAGGATTCTGCGAGAGCCACTTGTGCATCTTACCGCGGTTTCTACCCACCAGACGTCTCGGATCGTAAGAAGGAGAAGAAACCATAGCCAGCACATCGCCCGTTCTAGGATCGATGGCAACGATACTGCCGATTTTACCCTGCAGCAGACGTTCGCCCAAGGCTTGCAACTTCACATCCAATCCCAGCGTCAAGTCCTTTCCTGCCACAGGTTTCCGGTCGAGTTTACCATTCTGATAGCTACCCTGAATTCTTCCGTGGGCATCTCTCAGCATGATCTTCACACCCTTCTCACCACGCAGCTGCTTCTCATAAAACTTCTCGATACCCAGTTTTCCGATATAGTCACCAGCCTGATAGTAGTCATCATCTTCAATATCGCTTTCCGAAACCTCACCTACATCACCCAGCACATGGGCTGCATAAGGGTAGGTATATTCTCTGACGGTACGTTTCTGGACATAGAAACCGGGGAAGCGGAACATCTTCTCCTGGAACACACTGAAATCTCTGTCGCTCAGCTGTCCCATAAAAAGCTGTTGGGTATAGCGCGAATAGCCCGGATTTTTAGAGCGGTCCTTGATATCGTTCATTCGCTTGATAAAAAACTCTTTCGTAATACCTAGCGAATTACAGAAATCCATCGTATCAAGCCTGCCGCTCTCCTCGTTCATGACCACCATCAGGTCGTAAGACGGCTGATTATACACCAGCAGCTTACCATTACGGTCGTAAATGGCACCACGGGCAGGAAACTCAATACGCTTCAAGAAGGCATTACTGTCGGCATTCTTCTTGTAGTCGTCGCTCATAATCTGAAGCGTAAACAGACGAATCATGTAAATGACCACAATAGCTATGGCCACTCCACCGATAACGTATCTACGTTTTTCAAGATTGTAATCCAACATACCTTATTATATATAGCAAACTAAAAATCGTGTTCTTTTCTCTCTCATCACTTTTCCGGAATCTTACTTCCTGAAACTTTCTGTCGCCATCACCAATATATAAGTGATAACCGTACTTCCGCCTATACATTCCAACCAGTGAACCCAATTAAAGAAATTGAATGTTTCGAGTGTAAAGAACAATAGATTATAAACGAGAATGATAATAAATACGTACCAGCAATATGCACCTACGCCGATAGAACGCATGGACGGTTCCAGATCGTCGGCGCTGTCACGCGGTACGAAAAGTTCAAACAAAAAAGGTTGTAGCAGTCCCACGGCTGTCATCGAAGCTGCTGCAACACCTGGCGTATTGGCAAATACGTCCACACAAAGCCCCATCATAAAGCACCACAATAACACCGCCCATTTAGGATGGTTGCGGCGGAAATGCAGTACCATAATGATATACAGCAAGGGGGTGGCACAATTGAATAGATGAATATGATTAAACACCAATCCCTGCACCAGCACGAGCACCACAAAGGTAGCTAGTCTTTTCACTAAATCTATACTCATTGCTTTTTATATCCTCTTACTATACGTCATTATTGATTATTGTCTCCATTTGATCCGATGCTATCCTCTGCTGCACGCATAATCTCCAAACGCTCTTTCATGGCGCTATCATCAATTACACACACATCACGCAGACGGGCAAAATCGGTAGAGAGGCGAAGTTGTACGCGATACGACAGACCATCGGCAGAGTTGAACACGTGCAATATTCTGCCCACTCTCACTCCAGGAGGGAATACTGCAGAATAGCCACTCGTTACCACATAGTCACCCAATTTGAAGTGAGCATGACGTGGCACCTCTTCCAGATAGGCAAGGTCTGACACACCACCCTTCCAGCGCAGATAGCCAAAATAGCCTCTATTCTGAATCATACAACTGATGTTCGACTTCGTGTTCAATACCGGAATCACGATAGCGTAATGTTCTGCTACCAGATACACGATACCCACCACACCAGTACCGCTGATGACACCCATATCCTTGTGGATGCCATCCGCACTACCCTTGTCAATTGTCATCAGGTTGCCGGGTTTATCGATACTATTCGCCACCACCTTAGCCGGAATCAGACGATAGTTTCTCAGCAATGCAAACTGATCACGATGGTAGATGCTGCTGTCCTTGGTCACGCTCACGAGACTGTCGGAAAGTTTCTGCACCTCCTGTTCGAGATACGCATTGCGCTGTGTCAGTTCCTGGTTCACCTTGGTAAGCGAGAAGAATGTTTCTACATTCGCATCCCATTCATACAACTTACCCGTTACGGCATTAGCCGAGGAGAACCAGGCACTGCCCTGATAGCTGTTATACTGAAACAACAGCACCATACTCACCACCTCAAGAATCAGGAAGACAAACCAATGGTTGTATTTCGCTAAAAACTCTAAAAGGTTGCGCATACTTTATTCTTAATATTAGAATAAGTTCTGATTATCTCATCAAGAATGAGAAACGGTCTACATTCTTCAACGCAATACCAGCACCCTTGGCAACACTGTGCAATGGATCTTCTGCGATGTGGAATGGGATATTGATCTTATCCTGCAGACGCTTGTCGAGACCGCGGAGCAAAGCACCACCACCAGAGAGCCAGATACCATTCTTCACGATATCGGCATAAAGCTCAGGAGGTGTATTCTCCAATGCTGAGAGTACAGCGTTCTCAATCTTAGCCACTGTCTTATCCAGGCAGTGGGCAATCTCCTGGTAGCATACAGGCACCTCCATAGGCAACGCTGTAATACGGTTAGGACCATGTACGATGAAATCCTCTGGAGCCTCATCACCCAGATCGGTCAGAGCTGAACCCACATGAATCT
Organism: Segatella sp.; assembly: GCF_977051555.1. Lineage (NCBI taxonomy): Bacteria > Pseudomonadati > Bacteroidota > Bacteroidia > Bacteroidales > Prevotellaceae > Segatella > Segatella sp. The sequence goes on along the minus strand of NZ_CDRSSE010000030.1, from coordinate 4,559 downwards.
TGATACGCTCAGCCATACGCTCAGAAACCTTCACGTTGTGCTGACGGCTCATATATTCCTGGATATCGGCAGTAAGGTCGTCACCAGCTGTACGGATGGAGTTGTTCGATACGATACCACCCAATGAGATGACAGCGATTTCGGTAGAACCACCACCTATATCAACAATCATATTACCCTCTGGAGCCTCAACATCGATACCGATACCGATAGCGGCTGCCATTGGCTCAAAAATCAAATATACATCACGTCCGTCAGCATGCTCGGCAGAGTCGCGCACAGCACGAAGCTCAACCTCGGTAGAACCTGAAGGTACACCGATAACCATACGGAGTGAAGGAGAGAAGAGACGGCTACCTGTATGAACCATCTTAATCAATCCACGCATCATCTGCTCACAGGCAGTAAAGTCGGCAATCACGCCATCACGCAATGGTCGGATAGTACGGATATTATCATGAGTCTTCTCGTACATCATCTTAGCCTTCTCGCCCACAGCAATCATCTTGTCGGTACGGCGGTCAAGGGCTACAACAGAAGGTTCATCCACTACAATCTTATCATCACTGATAATGATGGTATTGGCTGTACCCAAGTCCATTGCGATTTCCTGAATAAATGAAAAAAATCCCATTTTGTTTCTTAAATCTATATTATTTTAAGCTTAAAATTTTCTTTTTTATTTAAGGAGTTAAGGAGTTAAAGGAGCATAGAAGCCACGGCAACAGTCTGTCATACATGGAGGATAGAATCCCCGCAGACACTTGGCCTGACTTCTTCCACTTCTTAACTCCTTAACTACTTTATTTTCCCGAGAGTTTACTTAGCAAACCATGCATGGATTGCAGTATCGTAGTGAGAGCTTACACCGAATGCACGCTCTGCAAACATCTTGCGGTCTTCGATATCTGTCTCAGCACCCTTCTTCTTCAGGATATCGAGCAATACGCTGTATTCAGCCTTGCTAGGAACGATCACCACGTCCTTGAAGTTTTTGGCACCTGCACGAATCAAAGAGATACCGCCAATATCGATTTTCTCGATGATATCAGCATCGCTAGCACCACTAGCTACAGTCTGCTCAAAAGGATACAAGTCTACGATGACGAGATCGATAGAAGGGATTTCGTATTCCTTCATCTGCTCCTGGTCACCCTCGTTGTCACGGCGAGCCAAGATACCTCCAAATATTTTAGGATGAAGAGTCTTTACGCGACCACCCAAGATAGATGGATAGGTAGTGACATCCTCAACTTTCTCGCATTCATAACCCAAAGATTCGATAAACTTCTGGGTACCACCAGTACTCAGGAACTTTACACCCTCTTCATTCAACTTGGCGAGCAATTCGTCCAAGCCATCCTTGTGGAAGACAGACACCAACGCTGTCTTGATTTTCTTTGTTTCAGCCATTGAACTTATAAATTATAATTTATGATGGTGCAAAGGTACGAAGATTATTTTGATTACACAACATTTCCCCTCATAAAATAGCATTATTTAAAGGATATTTAAAAGATAATTGAGAGAAATCAAGAAATAAGCAATCTGAGCGAATTCTAATCCTATCATTTCTTCGCATACTGAACTTTCGCCAGTAAGCCCCACACGCCTGAAAGGAACCTGGGTCTTCAGCCCGTACTTAAACCTCCTTCTTCTGTCATTCTGTCCGGAGACATCTCTTATTTCTATCTTTTATCTACCCAAAACAAGACAGATTGTCAGCAAACCATTGATTTTCAACAAATAGGCATAAGTTTCGCTAAAGGATGGGAGGAACGCACCGGGAGGTTTCCAAAGAGATGTTTCCGGGGCTAATCCAAAGAACAGAATTATGAATATATAATAAGAAAGGAGATATAATATGACATTCGACAAATTTACAATCAAGGCGCAGGAGGCGGTACAGGAAGCCGTAAACATTGCGCAGCGAAATGGTCAGCAAACCATCGAACCGGTGCATCTGCTTAGCGGTATTCTTGAAAAGGCTACCGATGTGACCAACTACATCTTCCAGAAGCTGGGCATGAACGGACAGCAAATCGCCATGCTCTTGCGTCAGGAGATGCAACATCTGCCTCGTGTGCAGGGTGGCGGGCAGCCGTACCTCAGCAACGAGACGAACCAGATTCTGATGAATGCCGAAGATACCGCCAAGAAAATGGGCGACGAATTCGTTAGCGTTGAGCCTATCCTGTTGGCTATCGTACAGGGCAACTCTACTGCTGCACGTATTCTGAAGGATGCTGGTGCAAATGCAAAAGATATGCTCGCTGCCATTCAGGCACTGAGACAAGGTCAGAACGTAAAATCACAAAGTGCTGATGATAACTATCAGAGTTTGGAGAAATATGCGAAAAACCTTGTAGAACAGGCAAGAAGCGGTAAGCTGGACCCAGTTATCGGACGTGATGAGGAGATCAGAAGAGTGCTCCAGATTCTGTCACGAAGAACCAAGAACAACCCTATTCTGATAGGTGAACCTGGTACGGGTAAGACTGCTATCGTAGAAGGTCTTGCCGAACGTATCGTACGTGGTGATGTACCGGAGAACCTGAAGAACAAGCAGCTCTATTCTCTCGATATGGGTGCACTGGTAGCCGGTGCTAAATACAAGGGAGAGTTCGAGGAGCGTCTGAAGAGCGTCATCAAAGAGGTAACCAATGCCAACGGCCAGATTATCCTCTTCATCGATGAGATTCATACCCTGGTCGGTGCTGGCGGTGGCGAAGGTGCCATGGATGCAGCCAACATTCTGAAACCAGCGTTGGCTCGTGGTGAACTGAGAGCCATCGGTGCTACTACCCTCAACGAGTATCAGAAGTACTTCGAGAAGGATAAGGCTCTGGAGCGCCGTTTCCAGACCGTCATGGTGAATGAGCCTGACGAGGTGGATGCCATCAGTATCCTCCGTGGTATCAAGGAGCGCTACGAGAACCATCATAAGGTACGTATCCAGGATGATGCCTGCATCGCAGCCGTCAAGTTATCAGAGAGATACATCTCTGACAGATTCCTCCCAGATAAGGCAATCGACCTGATGGATGAGGCAGCAGCCAAACTGAGAATGGAGCGTGACTCTGTACCAGAAGAACTGGATGAGATTACCCGCCACTTGAAGCAGTTGGAGATTGAGCGCGAGGCTATCAAGCGCGAGAATGACCAGCCTAAGATTCAGCAGTTGGATAAGGAAATTGCTGAATTGAAGGATCAGGAACATGACTTCCGTGCTAAATGGGAAGGCGAAAAAGCACTCGTCAACAAGATTCAGCAGGATAAGCAGGAGATAGAAAACCTGAAGTTTGAGGCTGAACGCATGGAGCGCGAAGGCAATTACGAACGCGTAGCTGAAATCCGCTATTCTAAACTGAAGGCTCTTGAGGATGACATCAAGAAGATTCAGGAGCAGCTGAAGAGTACACAGGGTGGCGCAGCGATGGTCAGAGAGGAAGTTACTGCCGATGATATCGCTGAGGTTGTAAGCCGCTGGACGGGAATACCTGTAAGCCGTATGATGCAGAGTGAGCGTGAGAAACTGCTCCATCTGGAGGAGGAACTTCATAAGAGAGTCATCGGACAGGACGAGGCTATCACTGCTGTAAGTGATGCTGTACGTCGCTCCCGTGCCGGTTTGCAGGATCCAAAGCGTCCTATCGCCAGCTTCATCTTCCTCGGTACTACCGGTGTAGGTAAGACGGAACTTGCCAAGGCTCTGGCTGAGTATCTGTTCAATGATGAGTCTATGATGACCCGAATTGATATGAGTGAATATCAGGAGAAGTTTAGCGTAACTCGTCTGATCGGTGCGCCTCCGGGGTATGTTGGCTACGATGAAGGTGGCCAGTTGACCGAGGCTGTACGTCGCAAACCATACAGTGTGGTTCTCTTCGATGAGATTGAGAAGGCGCATCCTGATGTATTCAATACTCTGTTGCAGGTATTGGACGATGGTCGATTGACCGACAACAAGGGTCGTGTAGTCAACTTCAAGAACACCATCATCATCATGACTTCCAACGCAAGCCGTGAGATGTTGCGCAAGACATTCCGTCCTGAGTTCCTGAACCGTATTGATGATATCATTACCTTCAAGCCATTGACCCAGGAGCAGATTGCCGAGGTTGTAGAACTTCAGATGAAGCGAGTAAAGAAGATGTTGGAGCCTCAGGGCTTTGAACTTCGCTGGACTCCTGCAGCTATCCAGTATCTGGCAAAGGTTGGATACGATCCAGAGTTTGGTGCCCGTCCTGTAAAGCGCGCTATCCAGGATTACGTCTTGAACGACTTGAGTAAGAAGATTCTTGCAGAAGAGGTTAGTAGAGAGAAGCCAATTACCATCGATCATACAGATGCAGAGGGATTGGTCTTCAAGAACCAATAATTCCAGCAGATAATCTATCCGCAGGATACAGGTTTTAATCATAAAGATAATGGGGGTGTGTCATAAGTCTGTGACGCACCTCTTTTTATTTTTTGCCTTTTCACAGATACGAAATCTTTAAAAAATATTTTTATTTACAACAAAGCCCAAACTTTCACAAGCTCGGGCTTTGCCTTTC
>NZ_CDRSSE010000029.1:0-41837 GCF_977051555.1 Segatella sp. | reverse complement strand
TCAGATACGATACGTCCTTCACAACCTGTCTGCCATTAAACAAGCTGTTGAGGAAGCAAATGAGCAAATCCTTGTTCATTGCTGTTCCAAAAATTCGCTTGAAACCGAAGTCGGTCAGCAAGCTGATATATCTTTCTTCTACCTGCTTCATAATCAACTGTTTTAAAAATCCATGCCGCAAAGTTACGGTTTTATTTTCATATCTGCAAGAGATTTCTGGGAAAAGTTGCAGGAAAAGTTCGGCCCCCATGTTTTATCAGGTAAAAATCTGCGTCATCTGCGATATCTGCGTGACAATGAACAGGGGGCGTATGCATAAAAGAAATATAACGACAATTAAAAAGGGCGCATCGGATTGCGATGCGTCCTAACTTGTTAAATAAATTCGGAGGGCTTCTGCTCATGAAAAACCCTCTGGAAGGGAGAGGATCAGGAAGCATCCAGGAGGTACTGGAGCTTCGTGGCATCAAAACACGGACAGGCCTTCTGAACGCCAGGCAGATCGCGATGACCATGTTCTCCTGCATACTGACCAGAACGGCTGTTACATCCGCATAGGATACGGTGGTCTGCATAGAGATCAACTTCGCAAACTTCTTGAGCGAAATGGAGTCTTTCATCTGAGCACGGGCGTAGAACAAAGGCACTCCTGCTTTGTCACCAAATTTTGACGCGAGCTTTACTAAACTGTAATTAATTGCCATAATACATAAAATTTTAAAATTGTGAATCATAATGTTGTGCACCGGTCTCTTCCCGAATGCTGATACAAAGATACAACATCGGCGGAGTCATAGTTGTTCACTTTGGTACGATAAGTACCTGTTGTGCACTATTTGGCTCAATTATGTATACTTTTGCATGCAAGCGTATGCAGCAGAATACTGATATGGTTCAGTCAGCTACTCCAGATGGTTTTGTCAGCGAGTCAAGACGTCTCGAAAAATCGACGGATACGACTCCGTTAGCCTACGTTGTCGAATCCTTAACCCGATGCAGTCGAATCCTTAACCTTGTCCAGCCGTCTGCGTAACCCAGTTCAGCCATATCCTTAACCCGACGCAGCCGCATCAGTTGGTAAACGGAAGTACATCATTTTTTTACCTCATTTGGGGGGGCAATGACTACCAGAGAGAATTATCCTTTTTTGATGACTACCAGGGTCAATAATAGGTACCATCAGAGCCAATCATGTGCCTTCTAATATGCCCCAATGACTACCAGAGAGAATCTTAAAAATACAAAGTATTGAATATCAGACAGTTAGATACCTATTTTCCTTCCCTACATTATACCAAGTATATTATATATATACATTTACATTTTTTACATTATACGTAATACGGGAAGAAAAAGATTTTTTTTTCGACAAATCAGCCACTAAAATGCATTTTTTCTCTTCAAAAACTTGCATAAGTCTGAAATCTATATTACTTTTGCATCATGAAAGCGCGGAGAATGCATTTCTCCTCCTGATGAAGGACACCGGGAAATGTGGAGCAAATGAAACTCCGGCTGCAATGCAATTATGATGTGAGCGAGAAGAAGGCTGACCTGGTGAGCGGCTATATGATCACAGCCATGCTAGGTTTCTATCTTTGCAATCGAATAAGTTGAACTCTATAAAACGAAGAAGATATGGATTACAAGAGATTACCATACGGCGTTGCCGATTATACTTGGATTAAGAGTCAGAACAGATACTGTGCTGACAAGACTATGTTTATACCTAAGATGGAGAAAGCAGGAGACTTTCTCTATCTACTACAGATACTTTTATTTATCAATGCAGCTCACAGAAGAAACATAAAAAAACTCCTGAAGTCTGTTTCAAACAACTTCAGGAGTTTGATTATCATGTATTGATAGTTTATTTCAATAACTTTTTATAGTCCTTGTCAAAGCCTTGTGGATGACGTCCGATGAAAAGAACATTGAGTAAGCAGTTGGCTGCCAGTTCCACATCATTGAGGTCAGCGCCTTTGCCTTTTTTGATTTCCTTTCCCAGGCATACATCCCATGTAGACTGGAAACTGCTATCATTTGCTCCAACAAACATATCATTTGAGTTAGGATCTTCCATCAGTTCAAACTTGATGACCTTTTTGGATGTGATAGGCTGGATATTGCAAAGCATATCGAATGCTTTTTCAAAAATATCGCGATGCAACTGTGCATTTGGAAACATCACATTGACTGTTGGAAATATCTCTTCAAATTCAAACGACTGCAATAGCTGGTAGAGTTTCATATGCTTATACCTTATTATATATATAACATTCAGTTTGTCAACTCTCGTTGTGAAGACTAGAACTTAGCCATCTTGATAGCATCTATAGCACACTCATCACCCTTGTTGCCTAACTTGCCGCCGCTACGATCCTTAGCCTGCTGCAGATCGTTGGTAGTCAAGAGACCATAGATAACAGGTATTTCCTGAGTAGCATTCAGACGGGCAATTCCGTAGGTAACACCCTCGCAGATGTAATCGAAGTGAGGAGTTTCACCACGTATCACACTACCTAAAATGATGACTGCATCATAGCCGCCATTCAAAACCATTTGATGGGCTCCATAGATAAGCTCAAAGCTTCCTGGAACAGTTTTCACATGGATATTCTCGGTGAGTGCTCCATGTTTCTCGAGCGTTTTTACTGCTCCGTCGAGCAAAGCGCCCGTTATCTCAGGATTCCATTCTGCTACGACAATACCAAAGCACATGTTGCTGGCGTCTGGTATTTTAGTAAAGTCGTATTCAGATAAATTATGAAGTGCTGTTGCCATATTGATTTCGAATTGTTATCAGTACAGATTAGTTAGAAGCGCGCTCGATGTACTTATCGATTTCGCCACTCTGTACGAGCATAGCGTTTACATACTTCTTCTTTGCATCCTGATAAAGCTTCAAAGCTTCGTCTTTCTTACCCTGGCTTTCGAGGATTTCGCCTGCCTTGATGATGAATGTAGGAGAAAGGCTGTTGTTTGTACCTTCGTCAGCCTTGCTGTCTGCCATAGAAGCAGCCTTCTTGAAAGCATCTACAGCCTTGTCGAGCTGGTTGAGATGAGCATAAGCATCACCTAAAGCAGCTTCAGCAGCAGGACTGATCATCTGGTCGCCTTCTGAAGAGAAAGATTCCAGACTCTTCTGAGCTTCTGCCCATTTGCCGAGGTTTGCATAGCAAAGACCTGCATAGAGGTTTGCCAGGTTACCAGCATCTGTGCTGCTGTATTCGTCAGCAATCTTAGTAAAACCTACATAGCCAGCGCCATCACCCTTCAATGCCTGCTCATACATCTGGTTAGCAAAGTAGGTCTGACCCTTAGCAAGCATAGTGCTAGCCTTGTCCTCACGAGGACCTGAGATCTGAGATACATAACCGAATACACCTGCAATGATAACAATGATAGCTACTACTGCAATGATAATTGCCTTCTTGTACTTCAAGAAGAAGGCCTCACGAATGTTTAGGCTCTCTGTTTCCTGAGCCTGTACGTTGTTGTTTGCCATTTTTATTTTGCTTTTTTATTATTCTATACTTTTTAGTTTCTGGTTTCGGGGCAATCTGTTCAATAGAAAGTTAGCTTTCAAATTGTGGAATGCCGCTAAACTTCTGCAAATTTACTCAATTTTATTCAATTATTGAAATTTCTAGCCTATTTTTTTTGTTTTTTCCTCTTTTTCTGCTAACTTTGCACTATAAAAGCAGAAAAGAGACTATGATTTTAAAGAATATTTCCATTATTAACTTTAAAAATATAAAGAGCGCCAATCTGGAGTTGTCGCCCAAAATCAATTGTCTGATAGGACATAATGGCATGGGAAAGACTAATTTCCTTGATGCCATCTACTATCTCTCTTTCTGTAGGAGTGCCTATAATTCTATCGATTCCCAGATTATTACTCATGATGAGCCTTTCTTTATGCTGGAGGGAAATTATGATAATGATAAGGGGGAGATAGAGAATGTTTACTGTGGCATGAAACGGGGCACCAAGAAGCATTTCAAGAGAAACAAGAAGGAGTATAAGCGTCTTTCGCAACATATTGGACTTATCCCTCTGATTCTGGTTTCTCCATCTGATGTTTCTCTGATAGAAGGGGGAAGTGAAGAGCGCAGAAAACTGATGGATGTGGTCATCTCTCAGTATGATTACTCGTATATTGAGGCTTTAGCCAACTATAATAAGGCTTTGCAACAGAGAAATGCCTTGCTGAAAATGGAGGAGGAGCCTGATATTACGCTGCTGGAACTTTGGGAACAGCAGATGGCGAGTAATGGTGAATTGCTGTATCAGAAACGGCAGGCTTTCGTTGACGAACTGGTTCCGCTGTTTCAGCAGATTTATCAGCAGATTTCGGGTGATAAGGAGCAGGTTCGTCTTCATTATGTTTCTCATTGTCAGAGAGGTTCATTGCTGGATGTTATCCAGCGCGACCGGTTTAAGGACCGTGCTGTAGGATATTCTCTGCATGGTGTTCACCGTGACGACCTGGAGTTTCTTCTCGGTGATTATCCGATGAAGAGAGAGGGGAGTCAGGGACAGAACAAAACTTTCGTGATAGCCCTGAAGCTGGCTCAATTTACCTTCCTGCAACGCACGAGTTCCAATACACTTCCCTTGCTCCTCTTGGATGATATCTTCGATAAGTTGGATGCACAGCGGGTTGAGGCTATAGTGAAACTGGTTGCCGGCGACCATTTCGGACAGATCTTTATCACAGATACAAACCGTGATCATTTGGATAAGATTCTCCAGAACATGCAGGGAGATCATACGATATTCTATGTAGAGAATGGGGAAATAATGAAGTAAGAATATGTTTAGAAGAAAAGTAAAGTCTATAGCAGAACTCTTGCCCGAATTTCTGAGAAAGGAAGGGTTGGAGACTCCTTTACAGCAGAAACGCCTGATTATGAGTTGGGATTCTGTAGTAGGGGAAAATTTTGCTGCATATTGCGGTGAGAAGTTTATCAAGAACCAGACTCTCTTTGTAAAGATAGAGAATGCTGCGTTGAGGGCTGATCTCACGATGAGCCGTGCTACCCTTGTTCACCGTTTGAATGAACAGGTGGGGGCACAGGTTATTGCGGATATACGCTTTTATTAATACGCCGTTCTGGTATACTATATGATTTCATCCATGCATATATCTGTGGGGGTAACAGGAAGGAGACCTTCCTCTGTTATCTTCTGGAAGTCGAAACAGATGCCTATTTTGTATGCATGTGGAATCAGGGTAAGAAATCTGTCGTAATAGCCTTTTCCTCTTCCTAACCGGTTGCCTTTCATATCAAAACTCATACCTGGGATTACGGCAAGTTCTATCTCAGGATATTTTTCTTCCGGATAAATCCTGCCTATCGGTTCAAGTATATGATAGGCACCTTCCTTCAGGTCTTTAACTCCGGTATATTCTCTTAATTCCATATTCGTATCATCCAGCACAACCGGAAGTATCACCCGTTTGCCCCTGGCAACAAGTTGGTCTATATAATGATGGGTGTCTACTTCATCAGGAAGCGAATAGTACATCAGTACGGTTTGGGCTTTCTGAAGATGCGGGTTGGAATCTAAACGGGATAAAACAGAAAGCGACAGTTCCTCAAGCTGTCTTGAGGAATACTGTCGCTTTCTGTCTTTTATGATTTTTCTTAATTCTTTCTTGTCCATGCGTTAAGCATTTGCTATCATACAATTATTATGGTGTAAGGAAGAATAGTTGTAGGGCGTATTCGCCATAGCTATCTTTTCTTTCTTCGCAGCGCCTTTTTTTGCTGGCTCTGGTTTCTTAGGAAATGCTGCATGGTTCTCAAATACATCCAGCGTCTTTTTGATGACAGGATCATCAAGATTGATGTATTGGGTCCATGCCTGCTCGTCTAACATGTTGTAGATGATGCGGCTGTCGATGACGCGGTCAAGGAGTTTGTGTGACTTCTTGATTAAGAGATTCCTACGTTTCAAGCCATGTTTATCAGCATAGCGGACAAACTGTTCAACCATGTCCTGACTGTCAAGATAATCGGCAAGCTCCATCATCTCCTTGAAATTGTTCAACTTCGGACGGTTATCGTCTGTATAAGTGAAGGCAAACTGCAAGATAAGACCACTCATGCTAGCCTCCTTGAAATAGGATGTCATGCCGAGGGTATCTTCAGGAACAAAGATATCTGGGGTGATACCACCTCCACCATAGACAACACGACCGTTATTTGTATGATAAGCTGGTCCTGTATGCTTGATGCTATCCTGTGAGAAGAACTCTCCGTGCTGGTATCTGTCAAGCAAGTCTTGCTCATAATCCTTGTCATCTCCCAAAGTATATGGCTTCTGGATGCATCTTCCTGAAGGAGTATAGTAGCGCGCAATGGTCAGACGGATGAGGCTGTGGTCAGGGAATTCTATCTGTTGCTGAACCAATCCCTTACCAAACGAGCGTCGTCCGATGATGGTAGCACGGTCGTTGTCTTGCATGGCACCCGCAAAGATTTCTGCAGATGATGCCGAACCTTCATTGATGAGAACTACCATCGGAATCTTCTGGTAGGCACCCTTACCATCACTCATATAGTTATGTCTAGGCGACTTGCGTCCCTGGGTGTAAACGATGAGCTTCTTGTCTGGCAAGAATTCGTTTGCCATGTTTACGGCTGCCGTCAGGTAACCTCCAGAGTTATCGCGAAGGTCAATACAGAGGTTGCTGAATCCCTGCTGTGAGAGTTTGGCAAGAGCAATCAGCATTTCCGGATATGTGTTCTCGCCAAAGTTCTTGATACGGATATAGCCCGTTTTGTCGTTAAGCATGTAAGCAGCAGTAACACTCTTTGTTGGAATTTCACCGCGGGTTACAGTAAAGGTCTGAACCTTCTTGCTTCCATATCGGATAACTCCGATTTTTACCTTGGTATCCTTCGGACCCTTCAGGCGATGCATAGCCTCCTGATTCGTCACAATCTTGCCAACAAAAGGTTTGGCGTCTACGGCTACAATCTTATCTCCAGCCAAAAGTCCGGCTTTCTCGGCAGGTCCGTTCTGTATCACATTCTGTACATGTATCGTATCTTGGCGGATGACAAACTCAATGCCTACACCCGAGAAAGATCCTTTCAGATCGTCGGTGGCCTGAGCTGCGTCTTTAGCACTGATATATACGGAATGTGGATCCAGTTCTGCTAAAATCTGTGGAATAGCCTTATCTACCAGCGAGTCGATGTTCACGGCATCTACATATTGGTCATCAATAAGGTGGAGCAGGTTGTTCAGACGGTTGCTTCCACTATTGATAACGTTGAGGCGATTTCCAGAGAAATGGTTGGAAAAGAATGTTCCGATGATAATGCCTATCACAACACAGAATGCCATGATGAATGGCATAAAGCGGTTGGTCTTATTCTTACTCATGTTCATAACAATTCTCTTTTTACTAACGTTTAATCTATCTTTTCTCTAATCTTCTTCAGAAGATGTTGTTTCTTCAGGATTGAGGTATTCTACCTTGATTCCTGCCCGTTGCATCAGTTTGATACCATCGTCCAGACGGTATTTCTCTGCATATACAACACGTTTGATGCCCGACTGTATGATCAGTTTGGCACATTCTATACATGGAGAGGCGGTGACGTAAAGCGTACTTCCCTCACTGTTATTGCTGCTGCGAGCCAGTTTCGTGATAGCATTCGCCTCTGCATGGAGAACGTATGGCTTGGTCACGTTGTTATCCTCACAGACATTTTCAAATCCGCTCGGTGTTCCGTTGTAGCCATCACTGATAATCATTTTATCTTTTACAACCAGTGCACCTACCTGTCGGCGTTTGCAATAGCTGTTTTCAGCCCATATACGTGCCATCCGCAAATAGCGAAGGTCGAGCTTGGTTTGTTTGGAAAGTTCGTTTGCCATCACTTTTTATAATTTATAATGTATAATTTATAATTAACTCTTCTTGATTTCGTTGCGTTCGAGCAGGGCATCGATGGTTGGCTCTTGTCCACGGAATCGTTTGTAAAGAGTCATAGGATGCTCTGTTCCACCCCTAGAGAGTACGTTGTCACGGAAACTTTGAGCAGTCTTCTGGTCAAAGATTCCATTCTTCTTGAATACGCTGAACGCATCTGCATCCAATACTTCTGCCCATTTATAGCTATAGTATCCTGCGGCATAGCCTCCAGCCATGATGTGTGAGAACTGTACTGTCATACAGGTTTCCTGCAACTGTGGCAATATCATCGCCTTTTTCCAGGCTTCCTTTTCGTAAGGCATGATGTCGGCAGTAAATTCTTTCTTTTGGGTATAGTATGCCATATCAAGCAATCCGAAACTTACCTGGCGCAAGCATCCGTAGGCTACCATGAAGTTGCGACTCTTCATGATGCGCTCTATGAGTTCATCTGGCAATGGTTCGCCTGTCTGATAATGGAAGGCGAATGTACGGAGAAAATCTTTCTCTATTGCATAATTCTCCATGAATTGTGATGGCAATTCAACGAAGTCCCACCATACGTTGGTTCCCGAAAGACTCTCGAAGCGGGTATTGGCAAACATGCCGTGAAGACTGTGACCAAATTCATGGAGGAAGGTTTCTACTTCTCCTAATGTCAAGAGAGCAGGCTTTTCTTCTGTTGGCTTGGTAAAGTTCATTACCACACTTACGTGAGGACGTATGTTGTTGCCCTTATGGTCTATCCACTGTCCTTGGAACTCAGTCATCCAGGCACCTCCTTGCTTGCCCTTGCGAGGGAAGAAGTCGGCATAGAATACTGCCAGATAGCTGCCGTCTTTATCAAATACCTCGTATGCCTTGACGTCTGGGTGGTATACCGGTATCTCTTTGTTCTCTTTAAAGGTAATGCCATACAATTTGTTGGCGAGGCCGAAGACACCGCCTATCACTTTATCCAACTGGAAATAAGGGCGAAGCATTTCTGCATCGAGATTATATTTCTCCATCTGGAGTTTATGTGAATAGAAACCGAAATCCCATGGTTTCATTTCGAAATCTTCACCCTCCAACTTCTTGGCAAGGGCTTCCACTTCTTTCACTTCCTTTTCTGCCGTTGGCTTATAAGCATCTATCAGGTCGTTGAGAAGTTTATATACGTGTTCTGTATTGCTTGCCATACGGTGGCGAAGAACATAGTCGGCATAGGTTTCGAAACCGAGCAACTGAGCGAGCTCTCTGCGCAGGTTTACCAGTCGTTTGCAGATTTCCAGGTTGTTCTGCTCGTTATCATGGGTACATACCGTATTGCGTGCCATATACATCTGTTTGCGGAGCTCACGCTGGGTAGAGTAGGTCATAAATGGAGAATAACTTGGATAATCGAGTGTAAAGATCCAGCCTTCTTTTTCCTGCTCTTTGGCGGTATGCGCAGCGGCTGCTTTTGCTGTTTCTGGAAGTCCGTCGAGTTGTGCTTCGTCTGTGATATGGAGTGTAAATGCCTTGTTTTCTTTTAAGAGATTCTGTGAGAACTGCAGAGTGAGCATACTGGCTTCTTCTGTAAGTTTGCGAAGTTTCTCTTTACCTTCTTCATCTAAAAGTGCACCGCTGCGTACGAATCCGTCATAGCTGGTGTCCAGAAGCATTTTCTCTTCTGGTGTCAGTTCTCTGTTTGGATGATCGTGAACGAACTTGATGCGCTCAAAGAGTTTCTTGTTCAGCGTGATGTCATTTGCGTGCTTGGTGAGAATCGGACTCATCTTCTGCGCAATCTCTTCCATCTCATCGCAGGTTTCAGCACTCATCATGCAAGAGAATACGTTAGATACACGGCTCAAGAGGTCGTAATAGTGTTCGCCCTTATCGGTATCAACTCTTGCAATGGTATTCTCAAAGGTTGGTTCTGCCGGATCGTTTACAATCTTGTCTGTAGCCTCGTCATCACGGCGGATTCCCTCCATGAATGCTGGCTCATAATCTTCGAGACGGATTCGTTCGAATGGTACTGTATCGTGCGGTGTATTGTAAGGCACGAAGAATGGGTTGGTTCTATTTTGTATTGTATTGTCTTGCATATTGTTACTTTTTAGCTGCAAAGTTAGCAAAAAAAATGCTTTATTGCCTTGATAATAAACGTTTTTAACTTATATTTATCGGTCGTTATACTTTCTTTAGCGTTTGATGAGATTTTCCAGTGCAGGGATATAGATTCTGCCTCGTTCTAGCTGGATGAGTCCTTCTGACTGTAGTTCGTTGAGGGCTTTGGATACATAGATGCGCTTTACATTCATCTCTTCTGCTAAACGGGTCATCTTGATATGAAAGATTTTCTCGCCTGCCGGGCGGACGCTGTGGCTCTCGAAAAAACGGATCAGACGCTCACTCAGTGTCTTGGCAGGAACTCTGAACAGTCTGCGGTTGTTCTTTTGGGATTGGGTGCAGACCAAGTTCAGAAGATTGATGCGGAATATTTCATATTCATCGGATAACTTCATGATCTCTTGCTTGCTGACTGACATGATGCTGCAGTTGTTTTTTGCCACATAAGTGTGAGTGAAGCGCTGGGTAAGACCGAAAAGTCGTTCCAGCTGGAATGATTCCGGTGCCGAAATGTCTTCTTCTACCTGATAGCCGTAGTCATCTGCCTGGGTTATCACCTTAATATCTCCACTGATTAAATAATATAGACGTGTACAACTGGTGCCTTCTTCAACTATAGTTTTACCCGCTTCCAGTTTTTGAAAGTCAAAACGGGTTTTACCAGCTACATTTTGGAAGTCATAGCGAGTCATTCCCAGGAATAATGGGAGTGATAATAAACTGTTGTATAGTCTATTGGTTGACATGTAAGTTTATTTATTTAATATCTTGTTTTTGAGAGATGGTGAATACCATATCTTGTTTTGTCCTTTCTCGTCTGCATAAATGAGATATGCACAGAGGTCCGGATGCTTTTTCAGAATCTGTTTTGCGCCCTCCATTCCCATTACCATAAACGAGGTAGCATAGGCATCGGCTGTAGCACAGTTCTTGGCTAAAACCGTTGCAGATAAGATATTATGCTGTACAGGATAGCCTGTCTTGGGGTCTATGGTATGTGCATACTTCTTGCCGTTTTTATAATAGAAGTTTCTGTAGTTACCACTCGTAGCCATGGCTATGTCGGTAATATTAAGTACATCCTGAATTTCCTGACTCGTATTGGTAGAATCGTCAGTTGGCTTGTTGATACCAATATGCCAAGGCACTTGTTTCTCGCTAACACCGTTTACTACAATTTCTCCACCAATCTCAACCATATAGTTGTTGATACCCTTCTTCTTCAGGAATCTGGCAACGATGTCGCTGCCATATCCTTTAGCGATGGCAGAGCAGTCAAGCATGATCTTAGGATTTTGCTTGATGATGCGTCCCTTTTTCAAGGCTATTTTCTCATAACCAACCAGCGTTTTGATACTGTCTATCTTGGCTTTCGTTGGCGGTACCCCCTGCTTGAATCCAAAGCCCCAGAGGTTTACCATAGGGGCAACCGTGATATCAAAGGCTCCATTTGTTTCTTTTGAGATGCTTTCTGCCATGCGGAATACTTCTGTAAACATTTCGTCTACCTCGATATCTTTGCCTTGGTTTACTTGTGTGATGACAGAGGTCTTGTTGAAGGGAGACAAGGATTGGTCTACCTTCTTGAGCTCTGCTTCTATCTCTTGCTGGTAGTTGGTATCACTCTGATAGGTAATGTGATAGATGGTGCCAAAGATAAAACCAGTATCTTTCTGATAAGGGGTGTTATGCTGCTGGCGTATGATAACGATGGTACCAACGATGAGTATCAACAGAAAAGGAATCTGCCAGATAAGTTTCTTTTTTTTCATATGATGATGTCTTTAAATTTCTAGGGTTACATTGAATGTTCCGCCTAGGCGTGAACCTCCCTGTTTACCGTAGCCTGGCACATACCAGGTGTTGTCTAATTCTCCATCGTTCTTGAAGAGGCGGCGTTTGTATCTGAAACTCCAACCCATACGGACGGGACCCCAGATTTTGGCATCAATACCTATTACGCCTTCCAGCCAATGATAGTTGCAGGAAATACCGTTACCTCCATAGGACGTTTCGCCGCCCCATACTGGGTCTGTAACGGGTGGGGCGCTCAGGTCATATTCATAATAGGTGCAGGCATAACGGAAACCGCCAAACAGACGGTAGTCGTCGTGTTTGTTCTTCAGAAGATTCCAGTCTACACCTAATCTGAAATAGGGAGCGCTGGTCTTGTAGGTGATTTTGGTTGCCTCATCGCTGGCATCTGCCTTTCCATAACCCAATTCGAAAACAGGATAATACTTGTCTTTCAGATTGATACGGAGAGATGCTTCGTACTGCCCATAGTCGCTAACCATCAACTGTACGGGACCTATCAGGTCAACTCCCACAGACATACCTCTAAAAAAAGGTATGGTATCAGGCTGCTGCTCTATGATCTTCTTCTTGCTTTGGGCCTGACAGGGGAGAACAGCAAATAGGGATAGCATACTAGTTGCGGCTGCCAAAATATATGTAGAAATGTGCTTTGGATGCATCATAATTTACCTCTTTTTGATTGATGACTATTGAGTCAATATAATTGTGAGTAGTCTTAACATCGGTTATCGTATGGAAGAACGATGGACTGCAGTCTACCGACTCAAAATGAGAGCGGTTTTCCTTTGATACAGTCACGGTGTCCTTGAATACTTGTTTCGATAGGGTATGTATCTCGAAAAACAATACGTCTTCATTCAGGCTGTAACTCATAGGCAGACTGAAACTGTCTACGTTTACATCCTTATTGATCAGCACACTATCTGTTCCTTCTATCTTTTTCGTAGAAATCGTTAGCGTGTCTTTTAGCGTTTTATTGTCGCCCATCAACTTGTATTTGGTATATACAGTATTGTTGAGTGGGCAGTCGAGAGATGTACATCCCATCATGGCTAGAACCATGAAAACGACGAAAGGTATTATTTTCCGCATCTTATTTCTTTTTCTATTTGATAATCGTTACGGTTTGGGTTCTGGCGGCTGATAAGGTCGCCCAGGAATCCGGCAAGGAACAGCTGGCTACCCAAAACCATCGCTACAAGAGCTATGAAGAAGTAAGGTGAATCGGTAATGAGATGTCCGTAGATGCCGTTGTGCAGATCGATGGCCTTGTCTATACCTAAGCCAATGAGCGATAGAAAGGCTACGAAGAATACGACGCTACCCAGGAAGCCGAATACGTGCATTGGCTTTTTGCCAAAATTACTCAGGAACCAGAGAGTCATCAGGTCAAGATAACCATTTACAAAGCGGTTCCATCCCATAAACTTTGATTTGCCGAACTTTCTTGCCTGATGATGAACAGGCTTTTCGCCTATCTTGGCAAAACCTGCATTCTTGGCTAGATATGGGATATAACGATGCATCTCACCATATACTTCGATGTTCTTAACAACGTCGAGGCGATAAGCCTTCAGACCGCAGTTGAAGTCGTGCAGATTGTGTATGCCGCTTACCTTGCGTGCAGTAGCATTGAAGAGCTTGGTAGGGATGGTCTTGCTCAGAGGATCTCCTTCTTTACGGTTCTGCTTGTAACCGGACACGAGGTCATATCCCTCTTTCATAATCATCTGGTAGAGTCCCGGAATCTCGTCAGGAGAATCCTGTAGATCGGCATCCATGGTGATGACAACATCGCCCTGCGCTTCTTTGAAACCACAGAAGAGTGCTGGGCTCTTTCCATAGTTTCTGCGGAATTTGATACCCTTCACTTGCTCGTTCTTCTCAGCAAGTTCTTCTATGACGTTCCATGAACGGTCGGTAGAACCATCGTTCACAAAGATGACTTCATAAGTAAAATCGTTTGCGTCCATTACTCGCTTTATCCAGGCGAAGAGTTCTGGTAACGACTCTTCCTCATTGAAAAGAGGAATTATTACTGAAATATCCATTATCTTGTATTTATCTGTTTGTTTCTTATTTATTGTTATTTGTATGCTGCTTATTCTTCTTAGCCATTACAGCAGCAATAATCGGACTGAGTACAGCACCTACTACCAGGTCGGTAATCATAAACATCGAAGCCCAGGCTATCGGTTTCATCATACTGACGGCATCAAGAAGGGTTTTAGATTCTTCTGCAGTTAACTGATACGCTTGTGCTACAATCTGATAGTTGGTTTGCAGTTGGTTCATGAATAGGCCTGTATCCATAAAACGGAACCAAAGATATTGTACAAGGGTAAGCAGAAGAGTTGCATTGAAGAATGTCTGGATGCAATAGTAGAATGCATGACGGAAAGAGATATGTCCATCTCTTGCATAGTCACGGAATGCCTTCAGTCGCTTGGCCACAACAAATGGGGTTGCTATGATGAGAATGTTGGAAATAAATCCCAGCATCTGATATTGTGGGTCTACTGCCAGCATGGTACATACGAAACTGACAATCCAGACAACTCCGAGGATGGCGCCGTCTTGCCGAGCGAATGCTTTGGTTTGTCTTATCTTACCAGTGTCAATGATTATCGTTTTAACCTTATGCATTTGCTGGCTTGTTTTCTTTTCTTCTTGATTCTCGTTATTTTCTGTATTCATTGTTTTAATTGTATTTCTACGGATGTGACATATCAATTTGCAAAAATACAACTTTTTTATTATATAAGGTGTAAAGGGTGATAATATTTATATATAATTAAAGATAGAACCTCGTAAAACTGGAGTTTCAGGTGTAAAGTTATGTTATATATTATGTAAAAGGGTATGTAAACAAAAAAAGGAACCTTCTAAAAGAAGATTCCTTTTTGAGCCTCTTGTCGGATTCGAACCAACGACCCCGAGATTACAAATCACGTGCTCTGGCCAACTGAGCTAAAGAGGCGGGTGGACAAGCGATTCATATCGCACCGCTACAACCAAGTACCCTTGCTATGTTCCCATCCTGGGGGATTCCGAGGGAGCTGGTCGTATGAGACTTGTCCGTCTCAATTTTTAAGCGGGTGCAAAAGTACGGTTTTTCTTTGAACCCACCAAATGTTTTGCTAAAAAACTTTAGTTATTTAACGTTCGTTTGCTAAAAATCGACTACTGTAATGCCTGATCCGCCAAATTGAACGTGTTCATCTGCATAATGGGTCACATTAGGTACGCTGCTCAGATATTGGCGAATGAGCTGTCTTAGGATACCGTTTCCTTTTCCGTGAAGGATTCTGACTCTTGGCATTCCTACCAGGATAGCGTCATCGATGAAGTATTGTACCGCATTAAGTGCTTCATCGCCTCGCATGCCGCGAACGTCCAGATCCTGGTGGAAGTTGGATTTATGTGAGTCAATGGTCTTTCTGGTTTCCTTACTGATACCATATGAAGCCAGATTTTCCTTGCGCTCTTCTGTCTTGTCTGCATTTTCAACAGGAGTTGTGGCATGCTCCAGACGGTTCAGGCGCATCTTGGTTCTCATTCCTCCAAATACGGCAGTTGCAGTATCTCCAGTAATGTTTTC
Organism: Segatella sp.; assembly: GCF_977051555.1. Classification (NCBI taxonomy): domain Bacteria; kingdom Pseudomonadati; phylum Bacteroidota; class Bacteroidia; order Bacteroidales; family Prevotellaceae; genus Segatella; species Segatella sp. The sequence goes on along the minus strand of NZ_CDRSSE010000029.1, from coordinate 26,379 downwards.
TATCTTTCCGACAGTAGTCAGTCCCTTGATGCGAACCGTATCACCAACCTGAATTTCACGTTTGCTTTCAGCTTGAGTCTTGTTCTGTGCATTCCTCAGTGCTGCTGCAGCCTTCTCCTGATTCTCTTTCTTTTCAGCTTGGCGCTTGGCATGGCGCTCTTTGCGTTGTTGAATCTGAGCTATCTTGCGGGCAATTTTATCATCTGCCTCCTTGGAATCAATTTCCTGCACCTCTTGCTTGAAGGCATCAAGTTCCTGACGGATACGGCGCGTTTCTTCTTTCTCTGCCTGGCTTTCTTTGATTTCTCGGATGGCATTCTCTATTCTCTTGTTACTTTCCTTCAGAAGTTCTGCAGCTTCTTCTTTTGCCTTTTTGAGAATTGCCTTTCTGCTTCGCTCAATATCCTCAATGTCGTTTTCGTACTTGGAGATTGTTTTCTCCATGTCTTTTTCACGCTGATGGATATTCTGGCGTTTGTTTTCCCAATATCGCTTGTCACGAACAATATCCTGCAGATACTTGTCGCTTTGAATGTATTCTGAACCAACGATATCTGATGCTTCCTTGATTACTTCTTCGGGTAATCCTATCTTTCTTGCAATTTCGATAGCGAAGGAAGAACCTGGTCTGCCGATAGCTAATTGGAAGAGGGGTTTCATCTCATGGCGGTCGTAGAGCATGGCACCGTTTACCACTCCTTCATGGCTGTCGGCAAAATGCTTCAGGTTCTGATAGTGGGTGGTAATCACACCATAAGCTTGCTGCTTGCAGAACTTGTCGAGTACAGCTTCGGCGATAGCACCTCCGATTCCTGGCTCTGTACCTGTACCAAACTCATCTATCAGAATGATGGTCTCGCCATTGGCTGCCTTCATCATATTCTTCATGTTCAGAAGATGAGATGAGTAGGTACTCAAGTCATTCTCCAGACTCTGTTCGTCACCGATATCAATCATGATGTTCTGGAAAACACCTGTCTTTGAACGCTCACTTACAGGGATGCTCAAACCGCATTGCAGCATATACTGTAATAATCCGACGGTTTTCAGACAGACAGATTTGCCGCCTGCATTTGGACCGGAGATGATAAGAATGCGTTTGTCCTGTGTAAGCATGATATCCAACGGAACTACTTTCTCGTTTTTTTTCTGTAGAGATAGCTGCAATAATGGGTGTATCGCACGGGTCCAGTCTATGTGTGGGTGGTCTTCTACCTCGGGTTCTATGGCTTTGAAGATATCAGCCAGTTTTTGCTTGGCTTGTATCAGGTCAATGATGGCAAGAAAGCGGTAGCTGTCCAGAATTTCCTTGGAATATGGGCGTACCTTGTTGGTAAAGTCGGTGAGGATGCGGATGATTTCCTTTCTCTCTTCACCCTCCAGTTCACGTACACGGTTGTTTGCCTCTACCACCTCGGTAGGTTCTATAAAGACTGTTTTACCTGTGGCACTCTCATCGTGTACGATACCTTTGATTTTACGCTTCAGAGTAGGGATGACGGGAATAACCAGTCTGCCGTCACGCAGGGTAGGGGTAACATCTTTTTCTACGATGCCTTCACTTTGTGCCGAGCGCAATATACTATATAAGGTACGTGAGATGCTGCCCTCTGTCTTTGCCAGTTCTCTGCGAATCTGAAGAAGTTCAGGGGTTGCATTATCTCTTATCTTGCCGAATTTGTCAAGTATCTGGTCGATGCGCTGAATCAGTTGTGGAAAAGTAACTACATCCTGCGAAAGGCGATGTAGGGCTGGGTAGGGATACTTTTTCTCTCTTTTCCATCCGTCTTCCGGCTCGTCATCGTCATCGCTGTGATTCAGTATTTTCACCATATCTGCTATGGTAGACAGCGAACGTCGCAAGTCAAACAGCTCATCCTCTTCCAGATGACTGTTTTCTACACGGATACGGAGGATGCTCTCCCTTACATCATAGAAATATTGTAGGGGAAAGTCTTCTGCTTCCTCCATCAGTCTGCGGAACTCACGCACCTGCATGAGCCATTCGTTAACTTGTTCTGCATCGCTGCTGAATGCCATCTTGTCTACCTGTTCCTTTCCGAGTGGAGAGAGGCATCTTTCGCGCAGCATCTTGCGGATTTCATTGAATCCTATCTTATTTTCAAAATTATCTGGATATATCATGGGTGCAAAGATAGTGCAAATCGAAGACAATACAAAATAAAAAAGCATTTTTTTATTTTTATTGTTGAGATTCGGTCTGTCTTATTAGAAAGTAGTGTATTTCTCTCTACCAAATATTTGAACTGTTAAGCGTATTTTGGGCATTCCCAGAGGCAAGTTTCTTCTTAATTCCGGTAAGGTATTTTGCCCAGTTCGCATCAGTTCTTCTGTTCCAAATGTCACCTAAGAATGCAGCTCCGCCAAAGTTCCATGCTCTCAATTGTGGAATATATTCAGGGGTGACACCTCCTAATGCAACTACTCGCTCATTGATGATTCCATTGATGCCTGCTTCCTCTAAGTCTTTGTTAGAGAAGGAATGTTTGTAGCCTTTCTTTGAAATGCTGTCAAAGATTGGACTGAGGAAAACATAATGGCAGGCAGGTTTGAGAATCGCGCTCTTTTCGTCTTTGTTCTTGGGTGATATAGTCTGGAGAGCTTGTTCTACTTCCTTAAAACTATGGCAGGATTGTGAGATGCTTCCTTGAAAGCCTTCTGGAATCTCGTGGTTTCTTCTGTTAAGATGAATACCATGAAGATGAAATTCCTGACAAAGTTCGAAGTGATCGTGTACTACGATCTTTTTATGCCATTTCTCGTCGATTTCCTGTATCAGTTGCTTACACTCCTCTATATTTGATTCTGGTTTGCGCAGATGTAGCAGGTCTATACCTGCTTTAAAGAGTTGGTTGATATAGGTTGATTCATCCTCTATAAAATCGGGCAGAGTGATTACTATCCATTTCATATTCGTTGTGATTTTATTTCTTTATATAAAGGTGTTGGCTGTTATTTGATAAACAGTGCCTTGGGTTCATAGAAATGATTCACCGGACCATGACCTTTTCCTATCTGTACATCTTTTCCTGCCAGAATTGCGCCTGAAAGATAGGTTTTTGCCATGGCGATAGCTGTATTCATATCCATTTCTCTTGCCAGATAAGAAGTGATGGCTGAGGATAGGGTACAACCTGTACCGTGGGTATTGCGTGTGTTTACGCTAATGCCTCGATAACTGGTAATAGGCTTTCCGCCTTCGAAGAGGTAATCAATCTTTTCTGCTCCCTGGAAATGGCCGCCTTTGATGAGTACATATTTACAGCCTAACTTACTGATGGCTAAAGCTGCGTTCTGGATGTCTTCCTTATTCTGTATCTTCATTCCTGCCAGTATCTCTGCTTCCGGGATGTTAGGTGTTAGAAGGGTAGCTAGTGGTAATAACTCCTGTATGAAAATGCTGAGAGCGTCCTCCTGCATGAGTCTGCAACCACTGGTGGAAACCATCACAGGGTCAATGATGAGATGCTGGTATTCCCCTTGGTATCTTTTCAGGGCTTCAGCAATAGCCTGGATAGTGGTACGGTCGTTAACCATACCTACTTTGATGGCATCTGGGTGGATGTCGTCCATCACAGCTTCTATCTGGCCCTTTACTATTTCGGGGTTGATGTCTTGGATGGCATAAACTCCCAGGGTGTTCTGTACGGTAATGGCTGTAATGGCCGATGCGGCATATACGCCTAGTGCTGACATTGTCTTGATGTCAGCTTGTACGCCGGCTCCTCCGCAACTGTCTGAGCCGGCTATTGTCATTGCTGTATAATATTTCATAATTCCTATTAACTTCTTGCTTTTCCTCTAAAACTGTTTCTTACCAGGGCTGATTCACAGGTTTCACAGAGATGTTCTGTGGCTTGATGATGCTTGAAACCTTCTATCATGGCTTGGGCACGGGGTAAAGCCAGAATTTCTTCTAGCGATTGTTCGAGTAGGTTCCCTAGTGCTACGTCCCCGTTGTGGTCTAAACAGCAGGGTACCAATGTGCCGTCTGCCAATACGCCTATCTGTTTGAGTAGTGCTTTGCAGAAAACTTCTCTTTTTTCTTCTCTGATGCCTGATTCCAGGTTTTCTTTTATCATTTTCTTTTCTTCGATATGGTTATCAAAGTTGGGCCATTCGAATTTCCTGTCAAACTCCAGATAGAGATTATTGGCAAGTCTGTAACCGTCAGGTCGTTCTTTCCAGGGCTTGGGAACAAATTTTTCGATGTGTTCCATCACTTCTTCATTTTCCCGGTCTTTTCCTCCTTGGTTCCAGAGTCTGAGAACTATGCAGGTTCCTTTCTCTGCTGCTTGGGTTGAAAAAGTCATCACCTCGTTCATGTAACCGGCAAGCTCTCCCTTGGCATTACTCTCGTGTGAGTGGAGCGAGAGTTGTATTTTGTGGGGAAGTGTATCAAGGAGATCCATGGCTTTGTGTAGCAGAGTGCCGTTGGATGTAAGTACGGTTTTGAAACCTTTCTCTCTTGATATGTTGATAAACTCGGGTAGAAGAGGGTGTAGCAGGGGTTCGCCCATAATGTGGAAATATAGGAAACAGACCTTCCCACGTATCTTGTCGGTGAGTAGGTCGAATTCCTCGGCACTCAACTGTCTTTTCTTTCTTGTATGTTTTGGACAGAAGTGGCAGTTGAGATTGCATGTATTGGTGATTTCTATGTAACAGCGATCTATCATTGTTTCGTCTTTTCTTGCGTGTAGCTTACTTTTTGAGCAAAGTTACATGTTTTCTTTGATATGACCAAATAATATAGGATAATTTTACATTTGAAGTATTCTTGCAATAGATAGTGAATGAATATGAAGGAAATATACAGATATGGATAATAAAAAAGCCTTCTGAAATTTCTTTCAGAAGGCTCTTGCGGAGAGAGAGGGATTCGAACCCCCGGTACCTCTCGGTACGACGGTTTTCAAGACCGTTGTAATCGACCACTCTACCATCTCTCCATTGTTTTAGTCTGTATGACTATAGCTTGGTTTTCTTAAGCGGTTGCAAAGGTACTACTATTTTCTGGTTCCACCAAATTTTTCACCAACTTTTTTTCGTTTTTCTTCAAAAAAATGCATTTTGGGGCCAAATAAGTGGAAAAATCGGCAAAAAAATGAGAGGCTAGGCTGAAAAAGACAATAAAAAAGGGCTACCGCCGTAGCCCCAATCTTGATAACCTTAAATCTAATACTATGAAAAACACACTGCAAAAATACAAAATATATCTATTCGTTATGTCAAAAGAATAGAAAATCTGTATTTTGAAAGGGTGCTTTAATATTTTTTAAACCTTAGAGATAACCTTTCTGCTTAAACTCTTCCATCAGTGGCAAGGCTAAAATCTTGGCATCAGGATGTGGTGCACCGGTAGTACCTAATGCGCGAAGGTCGAAGAAATGTTTCCAGTCACTTACGAAAGCGGTATGAACCAGTTCGGTGTTGCAGTCCAATGGCAGGATGGCACGTGCTTCTTGAGGTTTGCAACCTGCCTCTATCAGTTTCATGTAGGCATATTCGGCAGCCTGATTGGCGAAAATCCAAGTTGTGAGCTTGTCCCATTCCGCTGCTCTTCCTTCAGCGATGTCTGTACACATATCTTCTATGCGGTAGTCGCTGGGATCCTGTGAACCGTCGAAACCTTCTGTTTCTACCCACGTAGGCAGATTGATGGTAATCTCGTTATCAAACTTATTCTTCGAATAGTTGCAGTAACGGGTACTCTGTTCTGCCATAGAGTTGGCGCGGTGTCGGTTATATTCTCGGGTGATGGAAATCTGAGTTGTAAAATGAACGGTAATACGCAATTCGTGTTTACCTTCTTCATAGTTGCTGAGGTATTTCAGATCATCCATAGCCTTGTTTTCTGCCAATACACGGAGGTTGGTTGTAATGTAGTCTTTGCCGTCTATGGTGTTTAGGCGTGAAAACTTGTTGTGGGTATAGAGTGGTAACTCTCCATGGTTGCATACCAGATACACGGTTCCATGTTCCAGCATGGCAAAGTGTTCACTCTGCATCATACGCTCCACGAAAGGCTTGGCAGATTCCTCAGTGGTGTTATTCTCACTTTTATAACATACTCTTCCGGCTCGTTCTATCTGCTGGTAGATGCCGAGCTCGCCTGGTTTCTGCAACCAGATTTCATACGATGGTCTTTGTATTTTCATTTCTTTTTGTTTTTTATTTTGTCTGCAAAGATACATTATTTTGCGCATACGGCAAAATAATTCATGGCTTTTTTCGTCTTATATATAATTAAGGTGTAATAATTAGTAAATATGGAGATAAAACCAATAGCATATTTTCGTTCTCCCTTCAGTAGCAAGTTTGGCATACCAAAACAGGCTGGATTGGTAGCAGAACTGGAAGGACAGATTGTTTTTGAACCCGAATTTCGTAACCCTGATGCGCTGCGTGGCATGGAGGGCTTTGATTATCTTTGGCTGATTTGGGAATTTTCTGCCAATAGGCACAAAGCGCACAGTCCGGTTGTTCGTCCTCCTGTGTTGGGAGGCAATGAGAAAGTGGGTGTCTTTGCCACTCGAAGTCCTTTCCGTCCCAATAATATAGGTCTTTCATCGGTAAAAATTTCTCATATCGAATGGGAGACTCCTCATGGTCCTGTCATTCATGTTAAGGGAGCTGATCTTATGGACAAGACACCGATATTTGACATCAAGCCGTATGTGGTGTATGCCGATTCTCATCCTGGGGCAAGGAGCGGTTTTGTTGATGACCGCAAATGGCAGAAACTTGATGTAGAGATTTCTGAAGATGTAGACAGGCATCTGCGTCTGCAGGGATTGAATGCAGAAAAGATTGAAATATTGAAAGAGGTACTTGCCCAAGATCCCCGTCCGCATTACCAGAAAGACCCTCATAAGGTCTATGGAATGCCTTATGAGGGTCTTGATATTCATTTCACGGTTTGCGATCATACGCTTACTGTTGTCAAGTAGACTTCTTGAATGTTGAGTAGAAAATTTACTTTGCGAAACTTTCAAAACGTACGTTTTCCAACAGAATTTTGCAGGCAGCATCGATATTCTTGGCTTCCTTGGTGTAGAAGATATTGGAGTTCTTGATGGTGATATCGTGTACCATACCTTCTGCACCATGTGCTTCAATACCTGTTTTGCAACCTCGTACGTAGATGTTGCTCATGTGGATATCCTGAAAGTTTGGCAGGAATTCCTGTTTTACAGGAGCGGTCTGTTTCTTGGCACCTACGTGGTTATCAAAATAGGTGGTCTCAAAGGTGATGGCTGCATCCTTGATATCGGTCATGTAGATATGGTCGATATAGATGTTCTCTGATGTTCCGCCTCTCTTCACTGCACTTTTAAAGCGTAAACCGGTATCTGTTCCCTGGAAAGTATTGTTGCGAACAACAATATTCTTCATGCCGCCAGAGAACTCGCTGCCGATAACAAAACCTCCATGGGCATGGTATACGGTGTTGTCCTGGATATTGATGTTTTCACAAGGACCTGCTGCCACACCTGCTGCGCCTGCGCCACCCTTCATGCAGATACCATCATCACCAGCATCAATCACATTGTTTACGATGAGTACATCCTTACAGCTGGAGATGTCAATCGCATCACCATTCTGGGCATTCCAAGGACATTTTACGGTGATTCCGTCGATAATTACATTCTTGCATCGGGTAGGGATGATATGGAATTTAGGGCTATTCAGAAGTGTAACTCCCTGTACGAGCACATTCTCGCAACTGGTGAATCTGATCATGTGTGTTCGGGTTTTCTCCTGTTCGTCCATATTCTCAGCCACATTAGGTTCGTGCTTCAGGTTGAAAGGATACCAGATGTCACCCTTCTCATTCAGTGTTCCGCCCATAGCCTGGAATTCTTTCCATTCTACGTCACTAACCTTACTGCGCTTTACCGGTCTCCACCATTCTCCGTTTCCGTCAATAGTGCCCTCGCCTGTGATGGAGATATTCTTTCTCTTGCTGGCATTGATGGCTGGAGTAGCACGGTTTTCTTTCTTTCCAGTAGTCTCGTCTATCTTGAAGTGATCATTCTTGTCTTCTGAAAGAACGATGATGGCATTCTTTTCCAGATGCAGGTCAATATTGTCCTTCAGTGAGATGAGACCGGTAAGGTAGATACCTGCAGGCACATTAAGATGACCGCCGCCCATCTTGTTCAGTTTGCTTATAGCTTTGGCGAATGCCTGGGTATTCATGGTGAGTCCGTCACCATTACCGCCACATTCTAAGATACTGACATGATTGTCTGGGATGCTAGGCAATGTAGGTTGCTCCATCTGAACTGGTAAGTTCTGATAATACTTACTGTAATCTTTGGCATTGGCTGTCACAAATGAGAAACAGACCAATAAAGCTATTAAAATCTTCTTCATAAGCTTTTTAAGTTTAGTTTGTTTAATAAATTCTATACTTTGTCTTGTTTGTAATATCTGTTACCTTAAGGTGTGGATATAAAAAAAAGACGGCCCTAACCACAGTTAGTAACCGCCTTTTATGAAAGGAGGAGTGGTACCACCAGGAATCGAACCGGGGACACAAGGATTTTCAGTCCTTTGCTCTACCAACTGAGCTATGGCACCATCTTGCTTTTTGCGGTTGCAAAGGTACAATAAATATTTTAATTGAGCAAGAGAAAACGAAATATTTTCTCTTGCTTAATGTTTATTAACTAAATATCCCCTTGCTTGAAATTAATCTTTCAGCGGATTCCAACCTTGTGCTTTCAGTTCAAATTCCTGTCCGTCTCTGGTAATGAGGAACTTGCCCAGATTTTCTTTGGTGATGTAGCCAATCTGCCTTACACCCTCCATGGTCTCAATCTTCTCGTGGTCACCGATAGGTACGGTAAAGAGAAGTTCGTAATCTTCGCCGCCGTTCATGGCGCAGGTGGTAAGGTTCATATTGAATTCTTCTGCCTGCACGGCTGTCTGGTAGTCGATAGGTATGTTCTTCTCATATACTCTGCATCCGCAATGACTCTGTTCGCAGATATGCATCAATTCACTGCTCAGACCATCGCTCACATCCATCATGGCGGTAGGACGGATACCTGCCTCACGCAGTTGTGCTATCACATCTCCGCGTGCCTCAGGCTGCAGTTGTCTTTCCAAGAGATATTCCTTGCCGGCGAAATCTGGCTGGAAGTTGCGCATATTCTCTAAGTCTCTGTTCAGAAGAGCCAGTTTCTCGTTATCACCATTTGCTTTAGCCTCAGCCATCTTCTTTCGGATATCTTCTATCTGTCCGTAGTATACAGCCTTTTCGCGTTCCAGCAGTTGAAGTCCCATATAGGCACCGCCCAAGTCGCCCGACACACAGATTAGGTCTGTTTCCTTGGCTCCGTTGCGGTATACGATTTCTTCTTTTGCTGCTTCTCCGATACAGGTAATACTGATGGCTAAACCGGTGAGAGAAGAGGTAGTATCACCTCCCACGATATCTACTCCCCATTTGTCGCATGCCATTCGAAGACCCTTATAGAATTCATCAATGTCTTCTACTTTGAATCGTTTACTCAATGCTATGCTTACTACCATCTGACGTGGGGTTCCGTTCATAGCAAAGATATCACTGATGTTTACCATTGCACTCTTGTAACCCAAGTGAACCATATCGATATAGGTAAGGTCGAAATGCACGCCTTCCATCAGCATGTCAGTAGTTATGAGCACCTCCTTGTCGGGATAATGCATCACGGCACAATCGTCGCCTACACCATAAACGGTAGACTCGTTTTTCTTTTCATAACCTTTTGTGAGATGGTCAATAAGACCGAACTCACCCAACTTTGAGATATCCAAAATAATTAATAGTTTATAATTTATAATTAAGATCTGCGGATGATTTCTCGCATAATCTCTGTCATCTTAGGCTGTGCAGCATTGGCTGCAACCTGAACCTCTTCATGACTGACCTCTACTGGTACGTCGAAACCGCCAAGGTCGGTGATGATACTGATTCCGAAAACCTTGATTCCGCAATGGCGGGCAACAATCACCTCTGGTACGGTACTCATACCTACGGCGTCACCACCCAATACACGATACATGCGATACTCTGCCGGTGTTTCGAAGGTTGGTCCCTGAACGCCAACATATACACCATGCTTTGCATCAATTCCCTTCTCCTTAGCTATCTCATCGGCAAGGTCGCGGAGTTTCTTGTCGTATGCCTCGTGCATATCTGGAAAACGTGGACCGGTAGGGAAGTTCTTTCCGCGCAACGGATGCTCTGGGAAGAAGTTGATGTGATCGTCGATAATCATCAGGTCACCAATTTGGAATTCCGGATTCATACCGCCCGAAGCATTGCTTACAAAAAGGGTTTCGATGCCCAACTCGTACATCACACGTTCAGGGAAGGTCACTGCCTTCATGTCGTATCCCTCGTAGTAATGGAATCTTCCTTCCATAGCCATGATGTCTTTACCGCCCAACTTACCGAAAATCAGCTTGCCGGCATGACCTTGAACGGTAGATACAGGGAAGTTGGGTATTTCACTATATGGGAATTCGTAACTGTCAGTTATTTCTGAAGCTAATTGTCCGAGACCGGTTCCCAGTATGATTGCCGTCTTCGGACTTGTTGTCATCCTTTCTTTTAGCCAGGATGCTGTTTCTTGAATTTTTTCGTACATAGCTAATGATTTTGTCGTTAAAATTATCTTCTTGTTCCAGCATGAAACTTACCTTGATAGGCAGTTCATATATGCTTTTCTTTACCATTTCATAGAGTCCCTCAGTCTCTTTCAGTCTCACGGCATCTTTCTCTGTCGTGATAATCAGACGGGGTTCTGGAATCTGTTCAAACGCCTCGTTGATGCGGGTGATGTCTTTACTCTTGAATCGATGGTGATCACCGAAGCTCAGCGACTGCATACTTTTAACCATCGGCTTCAGGTCGTGTTCCATCTGCTTAGGTGATGCGATACCCGTTACTAGCAGTACATGGTAGTTCTTTAAGTCCTCCTTTGCTAGCTGCTGCTCTTCGAATACGCCCTTTGGGGTATCGTAGTTGATGCAGGTGAAGTAGAGCTTCTGGAAAGGGTAGAGGTCCATTGCCTTGGTGAGTACACGGAATTCCATTGGCTTCAAATCCTTTGGACATTTGGTGATAATCACGATGTCGGCACGGTTCTTACCGCTCAGAGGTTCTCTCAGCCTTCCTGCCGGCAACATCTTGTCATAGATGATCAGACGGTGATAATCTACCAGCAGGATGTTGATGCCTGGCTTTACATAGCGATGCTGAAAGGCGTCATCCAGTAATACCACATCAACATCCTTGGTTGACTCTTCGCTCTGCAACTTTTCGATTCCTCTCACACGCTTAGCGTCTACGGCTACATAGATATCGTCAAACTTGCTGTGCATCTGGAAGGGTTCGTCGCCAATCTCAGACATTGTAGTATCTTTATCAGCCAGCACATAGCCACTGGTCTTTCTTTTGTAACCACGTGATAGCACAGCAATCTTTACCTTGTCATGCAACAAGCGTATGAGATACTCCACATGGGGAGTCTTGCCCGATCCGCCCACTGTGATGTTACCCACAGAGATGATCGGGATTGAGAATGACTGACTCTTTTTCAGTCCTATATCGAAGAGCCAATTGCGAAATCTGACCATGCCACCATAAATCCAACTCAGTGGTAGCAGCCAGTCGTTGATCTTGATAAGATCGCCTTCTGTTCTCATGTCTGTTTCCTTTCTCTTAATTCGGTATGTCTATATAATAATGTACGCATACCTTATTATAAATGTTATTGTATGTTCAATACGTAAGGAAGTGCAGCCTGTATAGGCTCTTTCTCCTTCATATTGCGTATCATGATGAATGGCTGGTAGAGGTCACCCAAAGCCAGACGCAACTGTTCGTCAAGGTAGGTTCCCTTATTTCCGCCCGCCATATCCAGTAACTGTTCCATCCATCCTGCCATTGCCGGATATTCTACAGCTTGATAACTGCTGAGATGAGCCAGTTCTGCAGCCTTGTCGATGGCGTCGCTCAGTCCGCCGAATCCATCAATCAACTTGATGTCCTTAGCGTCTGTTCCCAGCCATACTCTTCCTTGAGCTATCTTTTCAACCTGTTCGGTACTCATCTTTCTTCCCTCAGCTACACGTTTGCGGAAGAGGCTGTATCCGCGGTTCACGTAGTTTAGCATGGTGGCAATCTCTTCTGCACTCCATGGGCGTGACATGCCTGCCGAAGCATAAGCACTGTTGCGGTTGGTTTTCACCTCATCATACTTGAAGCCTAACTTTTTGGTCATCAGGTCACTGAAGTCAGGAAGAGCTCCAAAGATACCGATGCTACCGGTCAGTGTGGTAGGTTGTGCCATGATATATTGGGCACCCATACTCATATAATAAGCGCCCGAAGCAGCCATGCCACCCATCGAAACCACTACCGGTTTCTTTTTGTTCAACTCCTTGACCGCTCTCCATATCTGTTCCGAAGCATAGGCATCGCCACCGCCCGAATTGATACGCAGAACTACAGCCTTCACCTGACTGTTGTCGGCGAGTTCCTGCAGGTCCTTGATTACCTTTGTACTTACTATCTGCTGCTCAGAGCCATAGATGCTAGGAGTCTCCATTCTCACGATAGAACCCTGGCAGTAGTATACGGCAATCTCTTCTCCCATCAGGTTAGAGTCGTCTATAGCCATATCTACGTCGTTATAATCTACCTGGTTGATGGCTTCGTCTGTTTTCAGACCCAATTGTTTCTTTACCACGTCTCTAATCTCATCATAATAGCAGAATCCGTCTACCATCTTGCGAGATTTCAGTAGTTTGGTATCGTCAAACACCATCAGTCCGTCGGCATAGTGGTTCAGTGAATCCTTGCTGATGTTTCTGCTCTTGCTCACATCTGCCAGCATTTGTTGCCAGAGTCCACCTATATACCGTGAAACCTGCTCTCTGTTGGCATCCGACATCTTGTCTTCTGTGTACGTTTCAGTATAGCTCTTGTATTTGCCAACCTTTACTACCGTAAAGTGGATGCCAAACTTGGCAGCTACATCTTTGATATATTGTGGCTGCGATGCAATACCATGCCAGTCCACATTGCCTTCCGGGTTTACGTAAACCTTGTTGGCAACTGAAGCCAGATAATATCCGCCCTGTGAGAGAGCATCACCATATGCGATAATCCATTTGCCGCTTTTCTTGAAGTCGGCAAGTGCATTTCTGATTTCCTGCAATGTGGCATAATCCGTCTCAAGTATACCTGTCTCCAGATAGATACCTTTCACCTTATCCTCATCCTTTGCCTTGCGGATAGAAGAGAGAATCTTGTTCATGCCGAGGTTATTAAACTGCTCGCCTGTCAGTTCGCCGAGCCAGTTATCTTCCGAACGGTCTTCAATCTGTCCCTGTAATTTCAGTACCATCACAGCATTGTCCTTCAATGCCGGTTTACTGTTGCTCGATGCCACCATTCCGATGATGCAGATGAATCCCAGAATGGTCATGATAAGCCCGAAGGCAAACAGTCCTACGATAGTGGCTGCCACGTTCTTGAAAAAATCCTTCATAATTCTATGTCAATATTATATGTGAGACTGCAAAAATAGTGCTAGCGACAGCAGAGAGAGTTACTCCGATTGCTATGTGCAGCAATTTTTCTGCAAATATAGCAAAAAAGAACCAATAATCAAAGCGATTGGAACAAAAACACCAAAAAAAGAAGAAAAAATAACATAGGGTTAACGAAAAAATGCCTATCTTTGCATTATCTTAGCAAAACAGAATAAAGATATAAAAACAACATAACAAAAAAGAAAAATGAAAAAGACAATGATTTTTTTTCTTCTGATGCTGACAGCAATTACAGCATCAGCTCAATCTACCGCTCGCAAGTTCGTATTGAAGAACAGTAGCGACGGTCTGAGTGAACTCACCTGTTATCTTCCTAAGAATCCTTCAGGAAGAGCTGTAGTAGATTGTCCTGGAGGTGGCTATTCCCATCTTGCGATGGATCATGAGGGGCATCAGTGGGCAGAATATTTCAACAAACAGGGTATCGCTTTCTTCGTCTTGAAATACCGTATGCCTAAGGGAAATCGCAATATTCCGTTGAGTGATGCCTATCAGGCGATGCGAACCGTTCGTGACAGTTCTGCAGTATGGAGAATAAATAAGGAAGATGTTGGAATTATGGGATTTTCTGCCGGCGGTCATTTGGCTTCTTCCGTCAGTACTCATGCAGAGGCGGCTGTGCGACCTGATTTCTCGATTCTTTTCTATCCGGTGATTTCAATGGATGAGCGTATCTCTCATAAGGGATCATGTGTGAATTTCTTGGGTGAAGAGCGTAATACCAATAAGAAACTGGTAGAAGAGTGGTCTAACGACAAGGCTGTTCGTCCTAATCTTACCCCTCGTGCCATCATACTGATGTCTTTTGATGATAAGGTTGTTCCTCCTGTAACCAATGGCGTAGCCTATTATTCTGCCATGAGCAAGGCGGGCAACGAGTGTACCATGCACATCTATCCGACTGCCGGACATGGATGGGGGTTCCGCGATGCCGCTCATGGCTTCCCGTATCACGACCAAATGTTGAATGACCTTACCTGTTGGCTCAACAGGCTTCCGTCTAAGTAATCTAAGTAATAAGTAAAGAGAATGCCTAAAAAGGGGGTGTGTCATAAGTTAATGATACACCCTCTTCTTGTTGTTGAAAGAGCTAGGATATGTTGTTGAAAGAGTTAGGATATGTTGCTGGAAGAGCTAGGATATGTTGTTGGAAGAGCTAGAATATGTTGTTGGAAGAGATAGAATATGTTATTGAGACAGTTAGTATCTCCGGTCGCACAACAGCTGTTGTGCGCTTGCATAACAGCTGATATGCGCATGCACAACAGTTGATGTGCATGCGTGGGTCAACTGTTGTGCGCCAACTATTTTCCAAACTTATGGCACATCCTCTTTTTCTTTTTATAGACTCCTAATAAGCATTCTTGTCAGGGCAGATAATGCTCTTGGCTGTCATGAAGATAATCTTGATATCAAGCCAGAACGACCAGTTCTCTATATACCAGATATCACGGCGGATACGTTCCTCCATCTGCCAGAGTTCCTTGGTCTCACCACGGAATCCGGTAACCTGAGCCCAACCGGTGATACCCGGCTTGGAGAAGTGGCGAACCATATACTTATCTATCAGGCTTCCATACACCTCTGTATGATGCAGCATGTGAGGGCGCGGACCCACAATACTCATGTCTCCCTTAAGAACATTGAAGAATTGAGGAAACTCATCTATGTTCGTCTTTCTCATAAAGTTGCCGAAAGCAAATTTACGTGGGTCGTTCTTTGTTGCCTGTGCCTTGTCTGCATCCTTGTTCACATGCATGGAACGGAATTTAAGACAGTAGAAGGTATCACCATTCAGACCCGTTCTTGCCTGTTTGAAGAAAATTGGACCAGGACTCTGAATCTTGATGATGAGAGCTATGAATGGAATGAATGGTAGAATGCACAAACATGCAAGCCCGCTCACCACGATGTCGAAGCTACGCTTGATAATGCGGTTTGACGTGCTTGTTAGGGGTTCTATGCGGTTTGAATATACCGTCCTTCCCATGAAATTCTGGGCATCAAGATGCAATTTGTACTCACCAAACACACGTGGCAGGTAGTAGAAGTGTATCACATTCTTATCACAGAAGTGTATGATATTGATGATCTCAGGATCTTTATGCGACAGGCAGCAGAAAACCTCGTCAATATTGGAAGGTTCACCATTGATGGTATCATTCATGGTAGAAGAGATAATCTCTTTGAGCTGTTTCATGTTTCCTATTCTTTTCAACCCTTCCGGATTATCAGTGATGTCTTCATCTGCATAATATCCTTTTACGATATAACCTGCCGAGGGATCTTCTGTCATCGTCTTGTACATCTCGCTCACGGCAGGATCGTTACCTACAAAGATGACGGTGCGTGAGTTGCGGCCCTTAGAGCGGAAATACTTTAGTAATTTGAGCTCGCAGAGACGGCTTATGATGAGAGACAGATAGAATGTTATGCTGAAGATAATGCTGAAGGAGAACATCTTTCCCCCGTGACTGAGTAGTCTTGAGAAAGTAAAGAAACAAAATGTTGTTGCTGCAGCCAGATAAAAAGTACGCCTTGTAACCTGCAGGAACCCGATCTTTCTGACATGAATGATGGTGGAATAGAAGTATTCGCCTAGGAACAAGGCTGCATTGGCAACAAAAAAGGTAATCTTTGTTGCTTTGTCGAAATACGCGGGTATGAGTTCTTGACCATATTGGGTATAGAACAACAGTACGATGTTGAGAATAACGAAATCGGCACCTATCACCAGTCTCCTCATCATTTCATTTCCTTTATAATGCTTGTTCGTCATTTGCTTATGTTTATTATACTCCTAGTTATTTATATATCTTTAAGTTGTTTGAGGTATGCTTAAATGATATTTGGTCGCAAAGGTAATAATAATAGTTGAAAATCGGAAATAAATCAGCAAAAAAATATCGAAATAGACCAACATGAACCAGCTTGAACCAACTTTTCTTGTTTTTAATCTGTTTAAATGATGCTTTTTCTTCCTTTTTACTTTCTTGCGCATATCTAGGTATTTTTATATGAAAATAGGTAGTTTTTTTAGAAATTGCTTGGTGGTCTCAAAAGAAAAACGTACTTTTGCAGCCGGATTATCACGGATGATTCTTCTTTGAGACCTGTTGGTACTGGGAGTAAACTCCTGATGTGATGCAGTCTCTCACTGTTAATTTGTGAAATCTTAAGTATGAACAATAAACGATTTAGATAGTAATAATATGCAATTAATTTTATTATCGGGTGGCTCGGGTAAAAGGCTCTGGCCACTTAGCAATAATGCTAGAAGCAAACAGTTCTTGCCATTGCTCGAAAAGGAGAATGGGGAGATGGAAAGTATGGTTCAGCGCGTGGTACGTCAGGCTCAGGAAGCAAATCTGACCAACGATATTACGCTTGCTACAAACGCCAGTCAGCTGGATATTATCCAGAACCAGCTGGGAGAGCGGGTTTCTGTGGTTACCGAACCGGAGAGGCGTGATACTTTCCCTGCTATCGCTTTAGCTGCAAGTTATCTGAAACTGAAGAAGAAATGTGAGGATGACGAGGTTGTGGTTATTATGCCTTGTGATCCTTATACCGAGTTGGAATATTTCCATACCATAGCCCGTATGGTGGAATGTGTGGAGAAAAACGTCGCCGACCTCGTGCTGATGGGTATCAAACCTACTTATCCAAGTGCAAAATATGGTTATGTGGTTCCTTTTGCTGAAGGAGAGAAGTATCAGATAGTGAAGAGATTTACCGAGAAACCGGATGTGCCTACAGCAGAGAAACTCCTGGAGGAGGGTGCTTACTGGAATGGTGGTGTCTTCGCTTTCCGTTTGGGCTATATGATGCAGATTGTACGTAAGTATATGCAGAGTGAGAACTTTGAAGATACTCGTGCAAGATATAGCGAATTTCCAAAAATCTCTTTCGACTACGAGGTGGCGGAGAAGGCTGAATCGGTAGCGGTAGTACCGTTTAATGGTGAATGGAAGGACCTGGGTACCTGGAATACACTCACTGATGAGCTGCACCATGCCAGCATCGGTAATGCGGTGATGGGAAGTCATTGCGAGAATACGCATGTCATCAACGAACTCCAGTTGCCTCTGTATGTGGATGGCTTGAAGGATGCTGTTGTTGCAGCGAGTCCTGATGGCATCTTCGTCTGTGCAAAGAAATATTCCGAGGACATCAAGAAGGCGGTAGAACATCTTACTCCGCGTCCGATGTATGAGGAAAGAAGGTGGGGTACTTATCGGGTGATTGACGATTCTGAGTATGCTGACGGCAATCATTCGCTCACCAAGAGTATTACCTTGAAGCCAGGTAAGAATATCAGTTATCAGCTTCATCACCATCGTTCAGAGGTGTGGACATTCGTAGAAGGTGAGGGCATCTTTGTACTTGATGGCGAGGAGAAACATGTGAAGGCGGGTGATACCGTGGTGATTCCTCTGGAGCATTATCATGCCATCAAGGCGATTACACAGCTGACTTTCATCGAAGTTCAGAATGGTAATCCACTGGTTGAGGAGGATATTGAAAGATTCGATTATCAATGGAAAATGAAATAAAACACAAGTTTTTGTGATATAATGTCAGTATTTAAACGTGTCAAAGTGTCAGTATGGATGCTTTGGCACGTTTTTCGTATACTGGCGGGGTGACGGGTAGCAATACCTGTTGGCAAAATAAATGTATAACAATTAAAATATTATAGAATCATGAACATTAAACCATTAGCAGACAGAGTGCTGGTACTTCCTGCACCAGCTGAAGAAAAAGTAGGTGGAATTATTATCCCTGATACAGCAAAAGAGAAACCACAGCGTGGTAAGGTCGTTGCTACAGGTAAGGGTACGAAAGACGAAGAGATGATTCTCAAAGAAGGTGATACCGTACTCTATGGTAAGTATGCTGGTACAGAACTCGAATTCGATGGTACTAAATATATCATGATGCGTCAGAGCGATGTACTCGCTGTAGTAGAAGAGTAATTCTTAAAGGTAAAAAAGTAAAAAGGTAAATAAAAACTTTTTGCTGATATTTATTTAAACATTATTAGAAAGAATATATTATGGCTAAAGATATTAAATATAATTTGGATGCCCGCGACCTCTTGAAGAAGGGTGTTGATCAGTTGGCAAATGCAGTAAAGGTAACTCTCGGTCCTAAGGGCCGCAACGTGGTAATCGAAAAGAAGTTTGGTGCTCCTCAGATTACTAAGGATGGTGTTACCGTGGCTAAGGAAGTAGAGTTAGAGGATAAATTCGAAAATACTGGTGCTCAGCTTGTTAAGAGCGTTGCCAGCAAGACCGGTGATGATGCCGGTGATGGTACAACAACTGCTACTATCCTGACTCAGGCTATCGTAACAGAGGGCTTGAAGAACGTTACTGCAGGTGCAAACCCAATGGACTTGAAGCGTGGTATCGACAAGGCTGTGGCTGCTGTTGTTGCCTTCATCAAGGAACATGCTGAACAGGTAGACGACAACTACGATAAGATTGAGCAGGTGGCTACTGTTTCTGCCAACAATGATGCTGAGATTGGTAAACTCTTGGCTGACGCAATGCGCAAGGTTTCTAAGGATGGTGTCATCACAATCGAGGAGAGCAAGAGTCGTGATACCAACATCGGTGTTGTTGAGGGTATGCAGTTTGATCGTGGTTACTTGAGCGGTTACTTCATGACTGATGCAGACAAGATGGAGTGTGTAATGGATAACCCATACATCCTTCTTTATGATAAGAAGATTTCTAACTTGAAGGAGTTCTTGCCAATTCTCCAGCCTGCTGCTGAGAGTGGTCGTCCTTTGTTGGTTATCGCTGAGGATGTTGATTCTGAGGCTTTGACTACTTTGGTTGTTAACCGTTTGCGTGGCGGTTTGAAGATTTGCGCTGTGAAGGCTCCAGGCTTCGGTGACCGTCGCAAGGCCATGTTGGAGGATATCGCAGTATTGACAGGCGGTGTTGTTATCTCTGAGGAGAAGGGCTTGAAGTTGGAACAGGCAACTTTGGATATGCTGGGTTCAGCAGACAAGGTTACCGTCAACAAGGACAATACAACTATCGTTAATGGTCATGGCGAGAAGGCTAATATCCAGGATCGCGTAGCTCAGATCAAGAACGAAATTGAGAATACCAAGTCTTCATATGATAAGGAGAAACTTCAGGAGCGTCTGGCTAAGCTCGCCGGTGGTGTAGCTGTCCTCTATGTAGGTGCCAACTCTGAGGTTGAGATGAAGGAGAAGAAGGATCGTGTTGACGATGCACTCTGCGCTACCCGTGCCGCTATTGAGGAAGGTATCGTTGCTGGTGGTGGTACTACTTATATCCGTGCTCTCGAGGCATTGAAGGATATGAAGGGTGATAACGCTGACGAGACAACAGGTATCCGTATCGTAGAGCGTGCTATTGAGGAGCCTCTCCGTCAGATTGTTGCCAATGCCGGTGGCGAGGGTTCTGTAGTAGTAAATAAGGTACGCGAGGGCGAGGGTGACTTCGGTTACAATGCCCGCAAGGACGTTTATGAAGATATGCGTCAGGCTGGTATCGTAGATCCTGCCAAGGTAGAGCGTGTAGCTTTGGAGAATGCTGCTTCTATCGCAGGCTTGTTCTTGACAACAGAGTGTGTGTTGGTTGACAAACCAGAGCCTGCACCAGCTGCACCAGCTGCAGCACCTGGTATGGGTGGCATGATGTAATTAGATGAATAATTTGAGCAAACAAAGCACATCGTAAGACTGCGAGTTTGCAAAGCGAAAATATCAAATAGGGGTGATTCTCAGAGAATTATCCCTGTTTTTTTGTTTTTTTAGTCATGAAGATGCAAAAAATAGCAAAATTATTTGGTTCGAATAATCTTTTTTTGTAACTTTGCATCGTAAATAAAAGAAAGTATCATCCGAAGGGATGGCAAAGATATTTTTTTGATTTGTTTTAGTAGATTAGTTTTTAAGTAGTTTGTTTTTGGAAATCGGTTGTCGTGAGACATCCGATTTTTTTTTGTTTTTATTTTGTTTTCTCAATTTAATTGTGTAATTTTGCAGCATAATAGAAAATTCATAGCATGAACAATATTGATTGGAAAAAAGCAGTGGTCTTTCTGATTGTTATCGGAGGACTCATTTATATTACAAAGGCAGAGTTGGGAATGACTACTACAAACTCGTTCCTTACTACGCTGGGTATCTTATTGCTTCTCTTTATCGGAGATAACTTCGCACAGAAGATTGATGATGATCGGAAACGACGTAAACTGAATAATGATGGAAAAGCTGATTGATCTATATAAGAAATGGGCGGGTGAAGAACCGGCTGATGTCATAAAATTGGCAGGGCAGGGGAGTAACCGGCAGTATTTCCGTATCATTGGGCATGATGGTGATACGGTAATTGGTGTGATAGGAACCAGTCGTGATGAGGATCATGCCTTTGTATATCTGGCTCAGCATTTCCAGCTCAGACAGTTGCCTGTTCCCCAGATTCTGGCGGTGAGCGATGATGAACTCTGCTATCTTCAGACAGACCTTGGCGGTACTTCGCTTTTCGATGCCATCAAGGGCGGACGAGATGCGGGCGGACGTTACAATCAGAAAGAGAAGGAACTCCTTAAGAAAACCATTCGTGAACTTCCGAATATCCAGATTCGCGGTGCAAGAGAATTGGATTGGCAGAACTGCTATCCGCAGCCAGAATTCGATGTAGACAGTGTACTCTTCGACCTCAACTACTTCAAGTATTGTTTTCTGAAGCCTACCGATTTGGATTTTCACGAACTGAAGCTCGAAGCCAACTTCCGGCTTTTTGCCAAGGATCTGACTTCAGAGCCGATGGATTGTTTCCTTTATCGCGATTTTCAGGCGCGCAACGTCATGCTGGATGATAAAGGGAATCCATACTTCATTGATTTTCAGGGTGGTAGAAAAGGACCTTTTTATTATGATCTCGCCTCATTCCTATGGCAGGCATCGGCTAAGTATCCGTTCAAACTGCGCAGAGAACTGGTTTGGGAATACTACCAGTCATTGAAGCATTATACCGAGGTTCCATCGGTGCGCCATTTTGTAAACCGGTTGAGTCTTTTTGTGCTCTTCCGTACCTTACAGGTATTGGGCGCCTACGGATTCCGTGGCTATTTCGAACGCAAGAAGCATTTTATCGACAGTATTCCGCCGGCTATCCAGAATCTGCGCGATCTTCTGAAGATGGGCGACAAGGTGTTCCCTTATCCTTATATGATGGATATGTTGAGAAGACTGACCGAATTACCACAGTTCAAGGTGATAGAGAGTGTGGCGCTGAGTCGTGCTGACGGCTATAAAACTACCGACAACAATATCTATCGTGCGCATCCGCAGGACGGACCTGCCACCTATTCTAAATATGATGGTAAGGGACCGTTGGTGGTAAGAGTGTATAGTTTTTCTTTCCGTAAGGGTATTCCAGAGGATCCGTCGGGCAATGGCGGTGGTTATGTCTTCGACTGCAGAAGTACCCATAACCCTGGTAGATACGAACCTTATAAGAAGTTGACGGGTCTGGACGATCCTGTTATCCGATTCCTGGAGGATGATGGTGAGATATTGAAGTTCCTGGAGCATGTTTATGCACTTGCCGACCATCATGTAAACCGCTATATGCAGCGTGGTTTCACCTCTCTGATGTTCTGTTTCGGATGTACCGGCGGTCAGCATCGCAGTGTATATTCTGCGCAGCATCTTGCCGAACATATTCACCAGAAGTTTGGTGTAGAAGTGCAGATTTGTCATCGTGAACAGCATATTGAGCAGGTTTTACCGGCAAAACAATAGAAAATAGCGTGCAAATTTGGCTATCTCGCAAAAAGTTAGTAAATTTGCACGCACATTTTAAAATAGCTATTTAGCAATGATGCAAGCAATGATATTCGCAGCAGGTTTGGGCACTCGCCTTAAGCCACTTACCGACCGCATTCCGAAGGCTCTGGTAAGTGTCGGGGGAGAACCTTTGCTCAAACGTGTCATCTTTCAGTTGAAGGATGCCGGTTTCACTCGCATTGTAGTGAACGTGCATCATTTCTCCCAACAAATTATCGATTATCTCAGAGCACATGACAACTTCGGTATGGACATCCGTATCAGTGATGAGAGTGAAAAGCTGCTCGAAACGGGTGGAGGTATCCGGAAGGCATGGCCGCTCTTCAACCAGTCAGAGCCTATTCTTATCCACAACGTGGATATCTTGAGTAATGTAGACCTGAAGAAATTCTACCAGATGGAAAGTCAGGATATGATAGCGGCACGTCTGATGGTGAGCGAACGTAAAACCAAGCGTTATCTCCTCTTTGATGATACCATGCGACTGGTGGGATGGACGAATATAGAGACGGGCGAGTTGAAGAGTCCTTATCCTGACCTCAATCCCAAAGATTATAAGATGTATGCTTTCTCGGGCATCCACATGGTAGCCCCATCGCTCTTCCCGCTGCTGGAGGAGGAACCGGATAAGTTCCCTATCATGGACTTCTATCTGAAGCATTGCGACAAGGTGCGCATTGAGGGATATGTGAAGAACGACCTCAAGCTGATGGATGTGGGAAAGCAGGAAACGCTGAAAGAGGCGGAAGCATTTCTGAAGTCGTTAGTTAATAGTTGATAGTTAATAGTTGATAGTTTATAGCGGCTATGCCGTATAGCAAGATTGATATAAACTATAAACTGTAAACTATAAATTGTAAATTATAAATTATAAATTATACAATATGCAACAGAAGATTATTATTTTGGATTTCGGTTCTCAGACCACACAGCTCATCGGCCGTCGTGTCCGTGAACTCGATACCTTCTGCGAAATCATGCCTTACAACAAGTTTCCAAAGGATGACCCATCTGTCATTGGTGTCATCTTGAGCGGTAGCCCTTATTCCGTTCATGATCCGGAGGCTTTCAAGGTAGATCTGAGCCAGTTTATTGGCCGCATTCCTGTGCTCGGCATCTGCTATGGTGCTCAGTTCCTCTCTTTTGCTCAGGGCGGAAAGGTGGAGGCTGCTGACAGCCGCGAGTATGGCCGTGCTAACTTGGAACATTTCGACAAGGAGAATCCTTTGTTCAAGGGATTTATCGAGAACTCTCAGGTGTGGATGAGTCATGGTGATACCATTACTGCCATCCCTGAGGATTACAAGTGCATCGCTTCTACTGCCAATGTGAAGTATGCTGCTTATGCTTCTACCAAGCAGCCTGTATGGGCAGTGCAGTTC
The DNA here is from genome assembly GCF_977051555.1 of Segatella sp. NCBI lineage: Bacteria > Pseudomonadati > Bacteroidota > Bacteroidia > Bacteroidales > Prevotellaceae > Segatella > Segatella sp. The sequence goes on along the minus strand of NZ_CDRSSE010000029.1, from coordinate 2,514 downwards.
CACCCAGAGGTGTTCCACTCTTTGCAGGGTACACAGCTCCTGAAGAACTTCGTGGTAGACATCTGCGGTAGCAAGCAGGACTGGAGCGCTGACTCTTTTGTTGAAACTACTGTTGCTGAATTGAAGGCACAGTTGGGTGACGACAAGGTTATCCTCGGTCTCTCTGGTGGCGTTGACTCCAGTGTAGCTGCCGTTCTCCTGAACAAGGCTATCGGCAAGAACCTCACCTGTATCTTCGTTGATCATGGTATGCTCCGCAAGAACGAGTTCCGTGATGTAATGGAGGATTACAAGTGCTTGGGCTTGAATGTAATCGGTGTTGATGCATCAGAGAAGTTCTTTGCTGACCTGGCTGGTGTTACAGACCCTGAGGAGAAGCGTAAGATTATCGGCCGCGACTTCGTGGAGGTTTTCAATGCTGAGGCTAAGAAGCAGACTGGTGCCAAGTGGTTGGCTCAGGGTACTATCTATCCAGACCGTATCGAGAGTTTGAATATCACCGGTAAGGTCATCAAGAGCCATCACAATGTAGGTGGTCTTCCTAAGGAGATGAACCTTCAGTTGTGCGAGCCTTTGAAGTGGTTGTTCAAGGATGAGGTTCGCCGTGTAGGTCGCTCTATGGGTATGCCAGAGCACCTGATTACTCGTCACCCATTCCCAGGTCCTGGTTTGGCTGTCCGTATCTTGGGCGATATCACTCCTGAGAAGGTACGTATCCTTCAGGATGCTGACGATATCTATATCCGTGGTTTGCGCGAGTATAAGGTGAAGTTGAGTGGTGAGGAAGCTCGCCGCGTCCTGGCTGCCGGTGTTCCTGCTGACATGCAGAATGGCGAGATTGAGGTATCTCTCTACGATCAGATCTGGCAGGCTGGTACCGTATTGCTTTCTACTGTCCGTTCTGTAGGTGTGATGGGTGATGAGCGTACATACGAGCACCCTGTTGCTTTGCGTGCCGTAACAAGTACCGATGCAATGACTGCTGACTGGGCACATCTTCCTTATGATTTCATGGCTAAGGTAAGTAATGAGATTATTAATAAGGTGAAGGGTGTGAACCGCGTATGTTATGACATCTCTTCAAAACCACCTTCGACAATTGAGTGGGAATAAACAGAATAAAAAAAGTCGCCTTCAAAGAGGGCGACTTTTTTTATTCTTATTTCTGGTTCTTCAGGAGATCACGTATTTCCATGAGGAGCTTTTCTTCATTGCTTGGCTCCGGAGCCTTAGGAGCTTCTGCCGGTTTTTCCTCTTCCTTCTTCTTGGAAATCTTGTTCACCACCTTGATGAGCATGAAGATACAGAAGGCAACGATGAGGAAGTCGAAACAGGTCTGGAGGAAGTTACCGTAGTTGATGGTAGCTGCCTTCAGTTCCTCACCCCCAACATTGACGGTAGGGAGTGTGAATTTGAGGTCGGCGAAATTCACGCCGCCAATCAGCCATCCTATAGGAGGCATGATGACATCATCTACAACAGAGCTTACGATTTTGCCAAAGGCACCACCGATGATAACACCGACAGCCATGTCGAGTACATTGCCACGCATAGCGAATTCCTTGAATTCATTCAAAAATTTACTCATACTTTTATCTTTTAATTAAAACTATAGTTTGATAGTTCTTCTATTTCTCTTTCCTTATATATATAAAAGGTGTAGAATGCAGAGTTTTTTCTTTGCTTTTTGCAATATGGAGTTGTCAGTATGGCATGTAATGATAGAAAATAATGCCAATATTAAAGCTCTGCTATTCTTTTTTAACTTATTTAATACTCATTCTGGTTGCAAAGTTAGAAAAAAATTAGTAACTTTGCGCTCGAAAAGAAGAAAAAATGCTCTAAGGCGTAAAATTTTGAATGTTTCAGCATCAGATGAACGCTCGAAAGCAGTTAAAAAGGTAATTTTTATTAAACTTTTAATTTAAATATTAAGAACAATGATTAAGATTGGTATTAACGGATTTGGCCGTATCGGTCGTTTCGTATTCCGTTCTACAGTTGAGGCTGAGAACGCAAAGGAAGTACAGGTAGTAGCTATCAATGACTTGTGCCCAGTAGATTACATGGCTTACATGTTGAAGTATGATACAATGCACGGTCAGTTCGACGGTACTATCGAGGCTGACGTTGAGAAGAACGAGTTGATCGTAAATGGTAACCACATCCGTGTTACTGCTGAGCGTGATCCTGAGAACTTGAAGTGGGATGAGGTTGGTGCTGAGTACGTAGTTGAGTCTACAGGTCTCTTCCTCGCTTACGATAAGGCTGAGAAGCACTTGAAGGCTGGTGCTAAGTACGTAGTACTTTCTGCTCCTTCTAAGGCTGACGCTAACGGTAACCAGGCTGACATGTTCGTTTGCGGTGTTAACACTGACAAGTACAATGGTCAGAAGATCGTTTCTAACGCTTCTTGTACAACAAACTGCTTGGCTCCTATCGCTAAGGTATTGAACGATAACTTCGGTATCGAGACAGGTTTGATGACAACTGTTCACTCTACAACTGCTACAC
>NZ_CDRSSE010000028.1:0-42450 GCF_977051555.1 Segatella sp. | reverse complement strand
GAAGGAATCCCAAGCCTTCTCATAACGTTCGTTTGCTGTCATAATTCATGTGTTTTTAAAACTATGGTGCAAAGGTACGAACAAATGAGAAGACTGCAATGGTATAAACGCGGAGCCGCTTACGGATTTTAATGATACTTCTATGATACTTCTTTCCACTTTTTACGAGAAGACTCATTAATTATAAATATCTCTACATCAATAACATAACGTGATATTTGTGGCTAAAAATGAGACTATGAGACTTTTTTCTAGAAAAAAAATATACGTGTGTGTAAAGGAGGATTAAGTGCACTGAGTAAAGTGCAATTTACGTTAAAAATTGCACTCTACTCAGTGCAATTTCGTATTTAATTCGTATATTTGCACCCATAAAGAACAATATAACAGCCATAATATGGAACAATTACAAGCAACATTCGATAAATTGCTGAGAGAAACGAGTACTACGTTTCATCGCTATATGTACAATCGCATCAATTGGGATGCTCGTATGATTGGATTAATGGGACCAAGAGGTGTTGGTAAAACAACTTTGGTGCTTCAGCATATCAAAGAACAACTACCAAGAAAAGACTCTCTCTATGTACAGGCAGAAGATTTTTATTTTGCCAGTCACAGACTCACCGATCTGGCGGATTCATTTGCTAAGATGGGAGGAAAGTATCTTTTCATTGATGAAATCCATAAATACAAGGATTGGGCAAGGGAGCTGAAACTGATATATGATTATCATTCAGAACTCCATGTAATGTTTACAGGGTCATCTGTTCTCGACATAGCAAAGGGGGCATTTGATCTGAGCCGTCGTGCACTTATGTACGAGATTCAAGGGCTCTCGTATCGTGAATATCTGGAACTCTTTCATGGAATCCATTTTCCTGTATGTACTTTAGACCAGCTCATGCAACAGGAAGTCGATATACCAAATGGCTTCTTGCCACTAGAACATTTCGCTGACTATCTGCAACGAGGATATTATCCTTTTTCTGATGGCGACATCAGAATGTATATTCAGCAAGTAGTCAATGCAACGATAGAAACCGATATTCCACAATATGCAGACCTTACGGTTTCAACTGCAAGAAAGCTCAAAAGACTACTTGCCATCATCGCTCAAAGTGCACCATTCAAACCTAACATGAGCCAGATAGGAGGTCAGCTTGAAGTTTCAAGAAACAATATAGCCGACCTTTGCACCTATTTGGAGAAAGCAGGACTTATAGGACAGCTCCGCACTTCAACAGGTGGTATTCAAGGACTAGGCAAGGTGGATAAGATCTATCTGGATAATCCAACACTCATATATACCCTTGCCGGTAAGAGTGTTGAAATAGGAACTGTTAGAGAAACTTTCTTCTTCAATCAGACACGCTCACTCATGCCTGTAACAGTATCTCCTATATCAGATTTTCTGATTAACGGGAAATATACATTCGAGGTTGGCGGAAAGAAGAAAAAGCAAAATCAGCTGCAGAACATAGAGAATGGATATGTGGTAAAGGATGATATAGAAACGGGCTATGGCAACATCATCCCGCTATGGATGTTTGGCATGCTCTATTGATAGATAATCCTTGATTACAGAAAAGATGACCCCGCATTTTGCGAGGCCATTTTTTTCTTTATTTACTTAGCTCCTTGATAATTTTCTCCAGATTGTCAAGTTGGCGGGCATCCACTTTCACATCTACCAGATTTCCTTCCTTGTCGAAGAGGCGATAGGATGGGAAGGAGCGAATGTTGAGATAATTCTCGATGGCACTCTGCTGAGCCGCTGGCAAGTTATAGTGGGCGATATTGTCGCCAACCAGATTATTCAGTTTGATGAGATTTTTCCATGACTCTTCAGGACTATTACTTACCATATAAAGATATACCACATCGTATGGCGCCAAGCGTTCGAACTCTTCCTTCGAATGGGCAAGAGCCATCTTGCAAGGGGCACACCAGATTCCCCAGACATCCAGCAATACAAGCTTTCCCTTATAAGGCTCCAATATATGGCGAAGAAGTTTCTCACCATCGCTCATATCCTGCGGAGCTGTCTTGATACTGGCAGTAATGTCACTGTTCTGCAAAGACAGGTACTTACGGTGTTCTGCCAATACTTTCTCCCAGAGAACTTCAGAACTGATACTATGTTCTGCCAGGTCAAGCCCATAACTATTGAGTGGCATAGCTAGTCTTTCCAACACATGAAGAATAGCCTTGGAGATGATGACATCTTTCTGCTGCTGGCTGCACCCCATGCTATCAGCTATATGCAGGGCATAATAAACATCGAGGAGAGGAGTCTCATCCTTAAGCATCTTGGCAATATCTTCTCTTCCAATGATAGCAGTAGCGCGCTTGGCAAGGGCTGAGTTGGAAAAAGCATTTCCTATTTTCTCCTGCTCCTTGGCATCTGTCGTCTGATATTGCTTGATAGTCATGCTATCCAGATTCTTAGCCCATTGTTCCACCGTAGCAATTTCAGAATTTGTTATCGCAATATCCCCCTGAGCCTTGTGCTTTCTCAACAGTTCCGGATAATAATTGGTGAACAAGAATCCATAGGTCTTCCCCATGGGTGTACTGTACTTTAATCTTGCTTCCTGGTCGATGAGATCTTTTGTCAGCATATTATAGTCACGAAACTGAGTATAAGGCTGCGGAATCTCCTTCCATATTTTTTCCACTTGGCTCACATATTCCTGAGGGAAAACATTGTCTTTCACGTGATATGCTCCTTGCAAGATATCCGTAGCATAAATGCAGAGAAGGTATTGAGCCGCGTACTCCTGATAACATCTGGAAATAGATGCCGATTTTTCTATCTGTTTCCGTAAGTTCCCTTCAGCCTCCTTATATCTGGATCCAAGAATCTGCATCATCTCCTGGGCTGGAACCTTATTCTCAGACTTACCTGCATAGCCTGCGTTAATCATTGGGATAGGATGCGCCAGCAGTTCGTTTTGCAAGCGACAGTTCTTACCCATGAAGATAGCATGTCCAACCTTGAAGTCATAAAGCAGATAATAGGTCTCACCCGGCTCCAATACCGTGTTGACATAAGTATGTTTCCAGTCCATGAAAACCTCGGTAGAGTTGATGAGGGGTACTTTGATCTCAAATCTGCCAAGTGAATCGAGCTTGCTATAATTGCTCACTTCCTTGAATGTACAGAAAAGATCCTCATACTTCACACAATACTCCTGCCCTCTATCCCAAAGTTCCTTAGGCATATTTCTGAGCCATCCCACAACAATAGCCGTATCGGGCTTGTTATGAGTATCCTTCAGACTTGTGGTCTCATCTTTCTGCGGATAATCCGGAAGGGTGGAAGTGGTAATGAGCGAATATTCGGCTTTCTTGCCGTTGATGCTCATCGTGCGCTTGCCATGTTGAGGTTTGTAGATGTTGACAGCCAGGTCGCTCTTGCCATCGGTAAGGATGAAAGAGTACTTATCGCCCTTCTGATTCTTCTGCTTGTATTGCCAGTAACGGCAGTCGTAGATGGCGAAATTTTCATAGAATCCTATCTCCCAATCGCCGGTCGCATCGTTGCGCCAAAGCGAGGAGAAGAGCTGTTTGATGCGGGTATCGATACTCTCGATGCCAAATATCTTGAAGTTCTCTTTGCCGTCACCTTCCAGGAAGTCAAACTTTCGGGTCTTCTTGGGGAGCGGTGCGAAATGGAAGACCACATCCTCCTTGCCTGAACTAGGCATATAGTGTTCTTCGTCAAGTTTCAGTCCATCACAGCTCTTGACGAGATATTTCTTGCCATCAGCAAGAAGATAGGTTTCCTTCACAAACTTTACCCAATAGTGTGGGCGAAAAGTGATGTGCATGAACACTCGTGTTTCATCATCTGCGAATTCCACACGATAGATGTTAAGTTGAGATTGAAAAGGATCATTAAATAGCTGGTTCGATTCAGCTATCGGCTGTTCCCAGACAATAGGTTTCTTGCCATTCCCTGCCCAGCAAGTGCAGAGCCAGATGGCTGCGATAAGTACACAAAGGATTCTTTTCATAAATTCGATAATTTTATTGGATTGATATTGATGCTGCAAATTATTGTTGTCTGAAATTCCATTTAGAATTGTCGCTGTTGAAATCGAAAGGAGCCAGGCCTGGGGTACAATCGCCGAGTGAAACCAATGCAAGCTTCTCTTCAGTGCCTGGCACTGCCTTCGGCATGATGCGATAGGTGCCATCGGTAAGCTGTTCGATGCGCCAAAGCTGGGCATCTTCACCGGTGAACTCAGGTTTGGCAATGACATCATGCAGAGCGGTTGCGGTAAGATAGCGAGTAGTGCCCTCTATGCAGATCTTATAATAAGGACCACCCAGATAACCATCCTTTCCGGCAGGTGTGATGCTCCACTTCTGATGAGGACGGAACATGTAGTCGTTCATTCTTACCTTCACTTCTCCCTTAGGCCATTCTGCCTCCACCTCCTTCAAGGTCTGTGGTTCAATGTCCTTCAGAGGCTTGGTTGGCTTTATCCAGAATGGTTCGATATCACGCTGCATTCTCACGAAATCTACGGCAATCTCCAGGGCATAGCCTCTTCGTTCCGATTCTATCTCGTAGGTTCCGGCATGAAATTCATCACCAGCCACAGGCCAGTCGTTCTTCCACAACAAAGGACGGATAGCCAGGACGCTTCGTCCTCCCTGTCTGAAATCAGACTCATAGTGGAACGACATCTTTTCCACACCCTCTTCCTCGATATAGTGTCCGAAGTGACCGGGACCCGTCTTCAGATTATTGGCAGCAATCACCATCTTTCCACCGCCCTGCAACATCACTCTGCCCACATTATCCACGTATGGACCAGTTATCTTTCTCGAACGTCCCACCACGATATTGTAGGTAGAATTAGGACCATCGCAACAGGTTCCGTGAGTGCCGAGAAGATAATACCAACCGTTGCGATAAATCAAATCGGTAGCTTCGCAGTCGATAGCGATATTGATGGGTTCGTTGCCTTCCATCCGCTTACCTGTCTTCGGGTCGAGTTCTACCAGGCGGATAAAACCAAAATAGGTTCCGTAACTGAGCCAGAGTCTGCCGGTAGTAGGGTCGAGCAACAAGCCCGCATCAATCGCATCACAGTCTTCATCATCCAGAGATGAGGCAACAACTATCGGTTCGGTATATTTGAAATCAGGCGATTTCGGATCGAGGCTTTTGTTCCACATCGTCAGGACATCACCGCGATGACTGCCACCCAATCCACCACCCGTAGCACTGTAGGCTACAAGATAACGGTCACCAATCTTCAATACATCAGGAGCCGCTCCTCTGCCGGGACGAACAGCACCACCCTGCCAGGTCCAGCCATCCTCCGACCAGAGTCCGCCTTCACCCGTTCCAAAGGTATAATACTTTCCATCACACAGGGCAATGGTAGAAGGATCATGAATGAAAGGTTCGCCAACCTGGGCTTCTGCCTCGTAAGCAGAAGAAGACAACAAGGCAACCAAAGCAGCGGCATAAAGTTTCTGCTGAGCAGCAACCGGGCTAAAATATCTGAAAAATATATTGTTCTGTTTCATAACTTTCTATATTGATTGCACTACTTCACGTGAATGGACAGGTTTCTGACAGGCTTGCCTTGTCCGTCGATGAATCGGATACAGAAGTCACTCATACCAGGACCATTGATGACTGCACCACGAAGAATATTCCTACCCTTCTTCAAGGTAAGCTTCTTAGAAACCACATCATCGCGAACCATCCTCCGGTCGCCTTCGAGCATCACCGCCTCTTCGCCATTGAGCCACCACATGGAGGCACCATTCGAACCGACAGCCAGGCGGACGTCTTTCATTTCCTCAGGGCAATCAATAACAGTAACCGCCCAGAACAAGACCCCATACTTGGGCTTTCCGAACGAAGTAGCGAAACGGAAAAGCTTCACGTTATAGAGCTTGCTATCCAGCGCATGCCATTTCAGCTTTTCCTTGCCCACCTTCACGACGGTTCCATCCTTAGGTACGATTTCCATCTGTTTAGGGAAATACTGCGTATGGAATATCTCCTTCAGATAAGAATCAGTAAAAACGACATTACTCTTGACAGGCACAGAGATTGGCTCCAAGAGCAACCATCTCTGAATAAAGCCAGCCGCATTGGGCATGACAGGCTGCTTGCCGACAGGTCCGAAATAAGGATTGATGTCTGCAGGTAAATTCCTATTTTGGGCATCCGCAGAGGAATGCCCAAAAAGGAATACACATAAACAAAACAATCTAACTATTTTATGGAAAAAGTTGTTCATAGACTATTCATTTTATTGAACTTTCGCAAGTTCTATTAATTATTATACAGTTATTTAATATTCAATAGAAACATCCAGTTTCTTCAAGTCCTTATCAGCCGAACTGCTGCCGTAATAAACCTCATACTTTCCTGCCTTGGCACGGATGGTATTGGTTGCAGCATCGAAGAGTTCGAAGTTACTGCTATCCAGCGTGATGACAGCCTCAGCAGTCTTTCCCGCCTTCACCTCTACTCTCTCGAAAGCCTTTAAGGTCTTCAATGGACCTTCGGTATCGGCAGGATCCTTCACATACACCTGCACCACCTCGGTTCCATCCTTCTTTCCCACGTTGCTTACCGGTACCTTCAGCGTAATCTTCTCACCCTTCTTCAAGATAGAGTTGGAAAGTGTAGCATCACCTATACGGAAAGAAGTGTAGCTTAAGCCATAACCGAACGGGAAGAGCGCATCGTTCATATAACGATAGGTTCTGCCCTTCATGCTGTAATCCTTGAAATCAGGCAACTGCTCTGAATTCTTATAGAACGTAACAGGCAACTTGCCGGCAGGATTGTACTCTCCGAAGAGTACACGAGCCACAGCCTCGCCACCTTCCTGACCAGGATACCAAGCCTGTAGAATGGCATCGCAACTCTCTGTCTCTGGAGTCAAGGCGATAGCCGACCCCGAGCAGTTGACAAAGACCACCTTTTTGCCCGCTTCCTTCAAAGCCTTCAGGAAATTACGCTGAACCTTCGGCAATTCGATGTTGGTGCGGTCACCACCCTTGAAGCCAGAAATCTCGATAGGCATTTCCTCACCTTCCAACTGTGGAGAGATACCACCTACGAAGACTACTGTCTCACAATCCTTCAACTGCTTGAGCGAAGCCTGATAGTCGATAGGATTCTCATGACCGATATTGAACTTCATGTCCGCATTATAATTAGGCATCTCGTGATAGCGAATCTCTATCTTATACTCCTTGCCCTTCTCGGCTTGGAACTCGATACGACTCTCGGTAGTGCGCCAGATAGAATGCTCTGCCTTTTTCTCACCATTCAGATAAACCTCATAGTGACCGCAACCAGCCACGTCGAGCAATACCTTGGCATTCTGCTTAGGACGGAATACGGTTTCATACTTGGCAGAAAAGGCCGTCAGCTTCACATTTGGAGCGAAAGAATGCTGACCATAGGTAGTTACCTGCACTGGATTTTTCTCCTGGGTGATGGTAACAGGCTTACCGTTCATTTCACGGTTGTTCCAGAAAGTGCCCTTAAAGCCCATTTTGCCATCCATGCTACACTGGTCGAAGTAAGAATCCAAAGTCTGGTCGTTCACCAGGTCGCACCCTTTAAAGGTAACGACCTGGTTTTTCTTCAAACGACTCTTGATACCATCCAAGATGGTAATTGTCTGTCGTGGGGTACCATTATAGTTTCCCCACATCATCGGTTCGTTATCCACATTTGGTCCGATGAAAGCAATCTTCTTTACCTTTTTATCGAGAGGTAATACCCCATTATTGTTTTGGAGCAACGTCATAGTCTGCAGAGCCATATCGAGCGAGAGCTGGCGATGCGCCTTGCTACAAAGCACCGATACAGGGATCTTCGACCATGATACAATCTTGTTGTCATCCATCTCACCCAAGTCGAAACGACCTTCGAGCAGACGAATCACATGCTTATCAACTTCTTCTTCAGTCAAGGCACCATACTTCACAGCCTCAGGCACCGACTTATATACATAATTAAATCCACATTCCACATCAGTTCCAGCCAACACACCCTTAGCTGCTGCATTTCTGGCATTGCTAGAAACCTTATGGTTCTCCCAGAAATCGGTGACGGCGCCACAGTCAGAAACCACCAGATACTTGAATCCCCATTCATCTCTCAATATTTGCTGGAGCAAACGGGTACTGCCGCAGCATGGTTCATCATCCCAACGCTGATAGGCGCACATCACCTCTCGCACCTTGGCATCCTGCACCAGTGATTTGAAGGCAGGCATATAAGTTTCCCAAAGGTCGCGCGGTGTAACATCGGTAATATTGTCAGTATGGCGAGCCCATTCCGGTCCGCTATGGATGGCATAGTGCTTGGCACAAGCCCAGAGCTTGCGGTATTTCGTATCTTCAGGTCCCTGCAATCCGCGCACCACGGCACATCCCATCCTACTAGTAAGATAAGGATCCTCACCATAGGTTTCCTGTCCACGTCCCCAGCGAGGATCACGGAAGATATTCACGTTTGGAGTCCAGACAGATAAAGCATGGAAACGGGTTACATCTCCCCCCTTCTGCTGCAGTTCATTCCATTTGGCACGCATCTCATCAGATGTTGCATCAAAGACGCGATACACCATTCTGTCGTTAAACGATGCAGCCATTCCGATAGGTTCCGGAAAGACGGTTACATCTCCCATGTTCGCCACACCATGCAGCGCCTCACTCCACCACTGGAATCTCTTGATTCCCAATCGTGGGATAGCCGGCGAATCATCCAGCATCAGAGAAGCTTTCTCTTCCAGCGTAAGACGTCCACACAAATCTACCGCTCGCTCATGAGCCGAGAGGGCTGGATTCTGATAAGGCAACTGCTGAGCCAAAACATTACCAGCAAACATGAGGGAAATAAACAGCAAAGCTGCATATATAATATTCTTATTCATTATTATTACTTTTAAGCTATTAGTAATTGGATTGTTATTTACTGATGCAAAGGTAAGCAAAAAAGCAGTATTCTACTTTATTACATGTATCAAATACTTTATATTATGTAACAAAGCCAGAGAAAAGCAAGAACACCTTACAATAAATATAAGGATGAGAGATTGGGAAAAGTTATTGGTACATGAGACAAAACACGTATGGGAATCTTTTCATAACTTTGCAAACAGAACAGAAGATGAAAATCAATCTAATAATTTAATTAAATATAAACTATGAAGAGATTATCAATCTTAGCATCGATGCTCGCGATGGCGTGCCTGCCGATGATGGCACAGAAAACGGGCAGTAAGGTTCAGGAAAAGCCTGATCCTAATTTTCAGATTTATCTCTGCTTCGGACAGTCGAACATGGAAGGAAATGCGGCTATCGAAGACATCGACCGAACGGGCGTGAACCCGAGATTCCAGGCTATGTATGCCGTGGATGATGAAAAGGCGGGATGGAAGAAGGGACAATGGCACACCGCTGTGCCACCACAGGCAAGACCCTCTACCGGACTGACACCTGTTGACTATTTCGGAAGAAAGATGGTGGATAACCTGCCAGACAGCATCAAGGTGGGAACCATCACCGTAGCCGTGGGCGGAGCCAGTATCGACCTCTTCGATAAACGTACCTATAAGGCTTATCTAAAGAAACAACCCGACTGGATGAAAAACTTTGCATCCCAGTATAACGGAAATCCATACGCCCGACTGATAGAACTGGCTAAAATAGCCAAGAAGCAGGGTGTTATCAAGGGCATCCTCCTGCACCAGGGCGAAACCAACAACGGCGATGCCAACTGGCCTAACCGTGTAAAGACTGTTTATAACGACATTCTGAAGGATCTGAATCTGAAGGCAGAAGACGTTCCTCTGCTCGTAGGCGAAACCGTACAGAAGGATATGGGCGGAAAATGCTGGGCACATATCGCCATCGTTGATGATATTGCCAAGACCATCCCTACTGCCCACGTCATTTCATCAAAGGGTTGTCCCCAACGTGGCGACGGTCTCCACTTCATCGCAGAAAGCTACCGCACCATGGGCAAGCGCTATGCAAACATGATGCTCGCCCTGCAGGGAATCATTCCGGACAGCAACTATCCGAGAGTAGATAAAGACCGCAGAGCTTATGTAAAGCTCCATGCGCCTGAGGCAAAGAAAGTAATCTTCGACATCTGCGGCAAGAAATATGAAATGAAGAAAGACCTGGATGGCGACTGGTACGGCGTAAGCGATCCGCTGGTGGTAGGATTCCACTACTATTTTCTGAATGTAGACGGCGTGCAGGTTGTTGACCCTGCCAGCGAAACCTATTTCGGCTGCTGCCGTGAAGCAGCCGGTCTGGAAGTACCAGAGGGAGCTGAAGGCAACTACTACCGTCCTCAGCAGGGCGTAGCCAAAGGTCAGGTTCGTTCAGTATCTTACTATGCAGCCTCTCAAAAGCAGTTCCGCCGTGCCATGGTTTATACACCAGCCGAATATGAAACCAACACCACCAAGCGCTATCCTGTGCTTTATCTGCAGCATGGCATGGGCGAAGACGAGACAGGCTGGAGCAAGCAGGGAATGATGCAGCACATCATGGACAACCTGATAGCAGAAGGCAAGGCTGAGCCTATGATTGTGGTCATGGAGAGTGGCGACGTGAAGAAGCCTTTCGTTGCCCGTCCGGGTAAGAATGTAGATGAAGAACGCAACCACTATGGTGCTTCTTTCTATGATGTGATTATCAAGGATCTGATTCCGATGGTTGACAAGACATTCCGTACTTATACCGACCGCGAGCATCGTGCAATGGCAGGATTGTCGTGGGGCGGTTGCCAGACATTCAACACGGTATTGCCTCACATGGACAAGTTCTCTGCCCTTGGAACCTTCAGCGGTGCACTTTTTGGCGTGGATGTAAAGACCTGTTTCAATGGAGTATTTGCTGATGCTGAGAAATACAACAAGGACATTCACTATATGTTTATGGGCTGCGGTTCGGAAGAGAACTTCGGTACCGAGAAGATGGCACAGCAGTTGAAAGAACTGGGCATCAAGCTCGATGTTTATGTATCACCAGGCACTCATCATGAGTGGCTCACCTGGCGCCGCTGCTTCAAGGAGTTTATTCCTCATCTCTTTAAGTGGTAAACAAACTATCAGACGTATCTTTTACTACGTCCGGACGTAACTTTTGCTGCGTCGGGACGTAGCAAATGCTACATCGGGACGCATTTTTTACTGCATCAGAACGTAATTTCCCTCCCTTTTTCGCCAGTAAAATTCCCAAAAAACGATAGAAAAAGCCTCGTATTAAACCGAAAAAACAACTTTTTGCTCAATATCTTCTTAGTTTTCGCCCCCAAACCCCTCAAAAACACCGATATTTTGCTGATTTTATGCCAAAAGTGGTAATAGGTGACAATAAGGTGACAATAAAAACGCCCCTTATTACCACCCATTATCCTCTAATAATCAAAGAGTTAAGACGAGCGTGGCAAATGTGGTATTAAATTAGAGAAAAAATACACATGTAATGCTACAGAATACTGATATAGCTCAGTCAGCTAACTCAAGTAGTTCTATCAGCTAACCCAAGTAGTTCAGTAAGCTAACTCAAGTGACTCAATCAGCTGACGCAGATATCTCGACAAGCCGAAGGATACGTCTCCGTTAGCCTACGGAGTCGTATCCGTAACCCAACGGAGTTATATCCTTAACCCAATGCAGTCATATTCTTAACCCCACGCAGCCATATCTGTAGGCAAACGGAAGCACATCATGGACAACCTGATTAAACAAACTATCAGACACTATAATGGCTATATTCTATTTTGCTATTCTCATTTTCTTGCCATGATGGATATAAATACCAGCCTTAGTTGGCTTCTGCAACAATTTCACGCCCTGAAGAGTGTAATAAGCAGGATCTACATTCTTCTTAGCTACAGAAAGGCTTGGAGTGAAGATTCCGGTTGAAGTCTGCGCTTCATCTGCAAGACTGTAGGTAGGACCATTCCAGTTGGTACTCCAGCCCTGGAAATGCTTGGCTGAGAAATCAGCGTTGGCAATGAGGTTCTCGGATGTTCCTTCCTTCACAAGTAACAGGTCGTCGATATCGAGTGTGCCTGCGTATTTGCCAAATACAAACTGGAAGGTATCCAGAGCGAAGTTGGCTGTGAAATTCCAGGTCAGCGTCTTCCAGCCACCAGCCTCAATAGGATAGGCAGCCAGATACTGCACATCAGCACTGCTACCCCACTGGTTCTTGTTGTCGCTTGCATTCCAAATAGGCCAGAAACCCAGTTCTGCGCAATCGGCAGAAGTCCGAACCTTCATGGTAAGCGAATATTTGGCACCCTTCTCCAAAGCCTTTGGCAAAGTATAGATAGCCTGACGGTCCCAGAGGTTTTCGCCAGCTGTACTCTCGTAACGGATAAAATAGTTGCGCTTCTCGGCAGGAGTAACACCCAGGATATCGAGCATCGCGTCGGCATAACGCTTACCGAACATACGATAGCCCTCTGCTGTGAAATGGAGTCGGTCGCTCTGCAGAGGACAATCCTTTGATGATACGACATGAGCTGTAGGAATCGTAGCTGTGATATTGTCGATAATCGCATTATGTCCCCAGCAGGCAGCGTTCTGGTCTTTCTGTCCCAACTCACCAACGAGCAGAGGCACATCCTTGGCATCAAGTCCCAAATCAGCAAGCATATCCTCATAAATCTTCTTTACCTTAGAAGGCCAGGTCTGATCGCAGTTGTTGGTCTCGCCCTGATGCAGGAGAATACCTTTGATGACACCACTCTTCTGTGCAATCTTAGCCAACTCTATAAGACGGCCGTAAGGATTACCACCATACTCCTTGGCATAATTGCGGAGCCAGTCGGCAGTATTGGCATCATTGAGATAAGACTGATACTTATCCTTATCAAAGAGATCGATGCTTGCACCGCCTACAGCTACGGTGATGGTTCCCACCTTCACCTCGTCAGACAGATTATCTACCATCTTTCTTCCGAAATAATCTACTACCGACAGACGGGTGTAAGGACGAGCCTGAGGCGGAGTAGCTGTATGCCATTTGCCTTTTGTCCATCCGGCATTGGCATTATCGAGCGTATACATTGCCATGAAACGAGGGTTCACACCCGTCTTATCCTGTGCCTCGATGGCAGCATTTCCCTCCATGTTCGACTGTCCGAAACAGAGATAAATCTGAAAATTAGGATCTGGAGTAGAATGCTGGTTCAACCGATGACGCTTGAAGAAGTTCCATAATTCTTGGGTAGAATTTACACCATTAGGCTCATTGGAATGCCAATGTCCCTGACCGTCGATGGAAATAAGGTTCACTTCTACATCATTGTTCACATTATTATATATAGTACGGGTAGCATTGGCAGTTTTTCTGCTGGAAGGATAAGGGCGAACCACCTGCGGATTGTTTGCATCGCAACCCTCGTAGGCAGCCCACTTCTTTACATATTCCTCAATACTAGGATAGCCGCCAGCCATGTGAGAAGGATCGCCCGTATATTTAAACACGTCGTCACCCGTACCATGGATATGCATGATAGACACCTTGCGGTTTGCCTTAGGCTGCTTGCCGATATCCACACCACTTACTGGTCCGAAAGCAGCAATCTTATCGCCAAGAGTTTCCAGACAGTGGTAACCCAACCAGCTACCCATGGAGAAGCCCGAGAGATAGATGCGGTTCTTATCCACATTATGCTTCAGCTCCATATCCTTCATGATAGCCTCCACAAACTTCACATCACCCATACCGCTGGTATCCCACATTCTGTTATTACCCAGCGGATAGGTAACAATAAAACCCTCGGTATCAGCCATCGCGTTCCATTGGGTCTGCTTCTGCTGATACTCAGGGTCCTGATTCATACCATGAAGAGAGATTACCAAGGCTGGTGATTTCTCTACATTCTTTGGTACATAAGTGAGGGTCTTGCGAGTAGAAGTCCCCACTTTTACCTCTTCCCAGGTCTGTGCCGCCATCTGGAGGCACAGAACCATGAGGAGAGATGCGAGCATTGTAAAACGTCTCATCTGTTACTTGATAACCATCTTTTTACCATTCTTGATCACGATACCCTTGTAACCCTTGGCTACCTGCTGACCAGCGAGATTGAAGCACTTGCCATCCTGGGCAACCTTCAGATTCTCAACCTTAGAAATACCGGTAGTTGTATCAACCAACCAAGCACCGAGTACAGATACCTGGGCAGGTTTCTTGTCTGGGTCGGTATATTGGATACCCATAGTCTTAATGGCCGCACCTTCCTTGGTGGTGAAAGTAATCTCTTCGCTGCCGTTGAATGAAGGCCACTCAGAACTATTATCCTCGTAATCTACACACATCTGAACATTTGGGGTTGGCTCTGCCAATTTCACTTTCACGGTAACATTGCTCTTGCCAGCCAAACCATTGATAGCGAGCTGCTGCCATTGTGAATTGTAAGAAACTACACCCTTATAAGCTACGGTGTTATCAGTACCTGCCCAACCGGTGAAAGAGGCATTAATCTTCTTTTCTGTACCATCAGCGGCAACCAAAGTCATCTTCTTAACCTTCAGGTTCGCTTCCTCAGCATCGGTATGCTGAACAGATACTCCAACGATGTAAGGATGCTCCTGATCGAAAGAAAGTTCAAACTTCTTGGTAGCTCCATCGCCCACAGCACGACCATAAGCAGCAGTAGCCTCACCTTCAGCATCAGCAGAAGCCTTCCAAGTATAGTTCACCTGAAAGTTGGCAGGAAGCGGCTCTTCGAACTCGAGGATATACTTTGGATAATCTGCAGAATTGACATTGCAGGCAAACTCTGCTGCACCCCACTGCTTGGAGATAGTGAAGTCATAAACATCAGCATCGTAGGCAAAACCTGCATTCCAACCACCACCCAAAACAAGAGGAGTCTCTGTCTGAGCATTCACACTTACAGCCATGAAAGCTGCTACAATCAAAGTAAATAACTTTTTCATAAGCTTTTAATTTTAAGTTTATTGATATTAATTGTTCATTCGTGGAACGAGAAATGTTTCTCATTTCCGCACGCAAAAGTAACAGAAAAGGCTGAAAAAGACTTTGCGTGGTGTAACAAATACTTTGTGAGAAACACCAAATAGGTTTGATAACCAACATTATAACGAAAATGATACACCATCAAACCTATTTGAAGAGGAAATCTATACAGATGAGTCTAATACATTACGTCCTTCTCTGGGAAGCTATGGGATAGCGGACCATAGAGGGGATGGGCATCCAAAAGCTTGACACTGCGGGTGAGAGGAAGCACATCCTCCGCCCACTGGCGATAGAAGGTGGCATCATGCAAGATGTAGAGATACTTGCGCGCCAACTGCTCATGGCCACTCACCAGTTCGGTCTCAGCAAGACGCTTCAGCATTCTGCCGCTCTGGTTACCATTGGCAATGAGCTGCTTAAACTCGAAGGCATATCGGCGAGAAGCATTCACCAAGCCCAGATGGAAGAAGAGGTCACTCTTCATGCAGATATTGATGGGATGATCCAGCTTGCCATACGAAGCCATAAACTGGCGCATCCCCTCATCACTCAATGCCCCCGTCTTCCATTGCGCCAACTTCACAGCCGCCTCGCTCGCCGTAGCCATCGGAGCCTTCTTAGTAGCCTTGTCCAAGATGGCATGCCAATCCTGTCGGCGCACCAACATACTATACTCCATCTGCTCATACACATCAGAGGTATACCACTCATGAGGGAAGAACGCCGTAGGATCGCGCAGATAATCAATGCCACGAAACACACGAGCCTTGGGATAAGGCAACATCCTGGCACTATCCAACTGCACAAACAAGCCTACCACCAGCACAGCCACCAAGCCCATCGCCCAGTTCTGCTTATCCTTCTGCCTGCACAAGGCATAAGCCACCAAGCACATTGCTGCCCATATCGCCATCGGTCCCACTAGCCAATAGCCCAAAGTGAGCAATAGCAGCAGATAAATAATGGCAGGTCTCCAAGCCGAGAAGATGTTACTAGGCATCAGCAGCAACATAGCCTCAGTAAGCAGCAAAGCCATAGGCACAGTAGTCATCACATCCTTATCGCCCATGATCGCCCACATTACAATAGGCGGCAGAAACGACAGGAGATAACATCTCATACCGTCCTTGCAGCCCATCCTTCTCATCAAGAGCCAGGTGATCCGTTGCAAGCCGCCCATGAGTAGCGCCAGGAGCAAGGCGCCCAGCGGCAGATTGTTATAGCACTGCACCAGCATCTCAGCCAGATAGCGAGCCACACCACCTGGTTCTGCCAGTCTATCCATCAGATAATCCCCATTCCATAAGAAGAGCTGCATCTGCTCATGATAAGCCAATGCGCAGGGATAGGCATATCGCCAGAAGATGTACAGGGCAGCCATGAAGCCAACCGCCATCATCCATCGGCTTCTATCATTATTCTTCGTATCTTTCATTTTCCTTATACCTTATTATATATAGCATTACTTAGCCACCCGCCATTCCATACGTTTAGGGTTGTTGATATGCCCAGGCATATCCTCTATCTCCACCTTACGCAGCGTGAAGTCGGGCGTATTATATGAATACATGCGGCGCAGATTGTCCTCCCTAGGTCGGCGTTGCGGAAGGAGGAAAGGCTTGGTAGAATGGCCCTGCCTGTCCACGCTAGCCAGATAGATGCGAGTATACAGGCCGTCCTCTCGCCTACTGGTAAAGAGATACCATCCGCCACTCTTGCTCCAGTTGTGGAAACTGTCAGAGTCATCACTATTGGCAGCGTCCAGGGCATGAGCCTTGCCAGTCTTCAAATCTAGCAGCCATAGGTCAGCCTCCGGATGCCAGATAGAGAAGTAGCCATAATCCAGCGTGGTAAACATCAGATATCTGCCATCGTATGACGGACGAGGCCAAGTGATGCTCTTGTCCAAAGCCACTGCACTGATGAGCGTATCCACCATTTCGCCCAGCTTGCCCGTCTTGGCATCGAAGCCCACACGGCAGAGGCTATATCGGCTCTCACGGAAATGCTGCTTCGGATCTCTGAAAGGCGCGGTGATATAATAGAGCCACTTACCGTCTGGCGAAAACACAGGGCAGTTCTCCAGATTCTCCTTGGTGGCAAAGCGAGCATCCACCATCGCCTCATGCGTCTCGGGATTGTAGATGAAGATGTCAGAGCTCATATCGAAATACTCGATGCGCTTCTTAGCCTGAGAATGAAAATACTGCTGCGTATCATTGGTGCTGAAGGCGATAAACTTGCCCGATGGATGCCAACAAGGGAACACCATCGGACCGCCCACCTCCAGATTCTTCGACTTCATCCAGTCGTCCTTGCCCTGATGGCGAATCAAGGTAGCACCCTTCTCGCCACGGATATGCAGCGTAAACTCATCGGGATTGGTGGCATTGGCGGTATGACAATTCACACAACTGCCCGGCACCTCGGTGGTGCGATAGATGGCAAACTCATCAAAGTTGGAGAGGCAACGCTGGAAGAGTCCCTGCATACCATAGAGCTCATAGCCAGGAGCTACCATGCGATAAGTGACGCCCCACTCCTTCATCCTCTGCTTATCCACGAAGATGTCAAAAGGCTTGAATTGTCTCCACTGTCCGTCCTTCTTGGCGACAACAATAATGGTCAGTTTTCCGCCTCGATTATCACGTAGCAGTTGATGCCATTGTTCGATGTCAAACTCCGCATCCTCTCCCGATGTCTCCATCGCTCCCTTCCTGGATCCCTTTATCTGTACCGACATAGCCGTATATCCCTCATCTTCCATGCAGAAGTTGAGCGGAGCGATATTGGCGGGCACGGTAACGCCCACGTAGTCGGGATAGATGGCAGGCAACTGGCTCACCATCGTTATGTCATGTGGCTTTTGCGAGCAACCCGCCAGCAGCAGGCAGCCCATCAGCAAATAATATATCTTTTTCATGGATACAAAGATACATCTTTCCCCTGAAACACCCTTTGCGTCATGTAACAAATACTTTATCTGGATTGAAATTATGCAGCCAAATTAAAGATTTTGGCACGAAAACGCACTTTTTCTCGAAAAAAAAGTGAGAAAAAGTGCGTTTTCGTGCCATTTTAAGGAAATTACTCTGTTTGTTCCATATCAACCAAATACGCAAGGCATTGAATATTGGTGGCGTGGCTAGCGAGGCTTACATTTGGTTTGACAAGGCTGACAAAACCAAGAATCAGAGAGGAGCCCAAATAGATCTCATCATAGAGCGTGCCGACCGAGTCATCAACCTCTACGAGATGAAATTTAGTCAAGCCCAATACAAAATTTCAGCAGATTATGAGATAAAGCTGCGCAATAGAATGGAATTATTCAGAGACCGAACCCATTGCACAAAATCATTGGTAAATACCTTTGTCACAACATTTGGTGTTGCCAATGGCATCCATTCAAGTATAGTAAACAGCGAAGTCACACTAGACAATCTCTTTCAAGAATGACACATAGGAGAAAGAGAATATTATCATCATTAAAAAAAACGCAAAAAAGGTCGGTCGTGTCTTCACGACACAACCGACCTATCACGACTAACATCATTTCGGTTAATCTATATGATAAAACCTAAAACTAATGTTTCTTTATATTAGATGGTGTAAGCCATAGGATAGGCTCACACCACAAATATTACTTAGCGTCCTTCCAATATTCTGGAGCACCGAGACCTACAGCGAAGCCTGCGTATGTGTGCTTGCGGAGATAGTTGCTATCCCAAAGACCTGTAGGGCAACCTGCACGCCAACCTGAATCCTTAGGAGAATCAGTAGCACACCACTGAGTGATACCATACTGCTGAGCCTGTGGAATCAGCTCGAAGTACTTCTGGATGATGAATGTATAGAAACTACGCATCTGCTTGTGCTGCTCCTCAGTCATCTTGTCGAAGGTAACAGAAGTACCAGCCTCATCCTCATAAGCCATATCAAGCTCAGAAATCTTGATGAGCTTACCTGTCTTAGCCAGCGACTTAAACATCTCTTCGATGTCGCTCTGAAGCTTAGCCTGCTTAGTTGCATCACCATAGCACGTTACGTGCATCTGTGTACCAATACCATCGATAACAACAGGCTCCTCTGCATTAGGATCTTCCCACAGACCAATCCAGTGGATCAAGCTATTCAGCTTAGCGTGCTGATCCCAGTAACCTTCCAAGTTGTAGTCATTGATAAAGAGCTTCAACTTAGATGGATCACCATTGTGCTCAGCAAAGCTCTTACGTGCATCTCTTACGGCTGTACGAACATAGTCGATATCACCGAGATAATCCTGCCAGTAGAAGCTATTCTTTGCATCCTCTGCAGAAACTGTACCACGAGTAGCTGACTGAAGATCATTCCAGCCATCACCATCCTTATCCTGACCAGATATAGCCTCGTTAACAACATCCCATGATGTAACGTAGCCATCGCAAGTCTCCATCATTCCATCGATAAACTTGCCCATTGCCCAAGTTAAGGTATCCTTCTTCTCTTGATCCGTAAGAGGTATAGAATTAGACTTAGTAACCTTGCAAACTCTAACAGAATGGACATCCAAAGTAGCATCAGCTGTCTGAGGCTTAAGAATGATGTCATACTTACCGCCCTCTACTTTAGGCATTTCGATTTTTACCGAATGACGACCTGCAGCTACAGGCACTTTGGCTGTAATAGCTTGAGCTGTGCCACCCCAACCATTTTGCATGGTGAGTTCTACACCACTTGCATCCTTATTAGAAGTAAGGTCTAAATAAACAACATAATTACCTTCACCTAATTCATTATCAACTCCTTGCATCACAAAGAATTGAGACCATTCGCCTGTAGGTACAAAGTGGATAGCTCCATTAATAACAGGAGGTGTACAACCCATAGGATAGAATGGGAAATCACCATCAGTATAAGTTTCCTTATGAACCTCAGTCTCGATTTCCATTACCGGAGCCTCAGAATGAGTAACTTTTACCCACTTACAAGAAATGTCTCCTGCAAAAGTTCCTGGTTGGAAAACAACAAAAGCTTTTTCTGTTGTTAATCCACTAAATGTTACAGATTGCTCTTTCCACTGTGTAGAAACAGACATTTTCTGAGATGTAGTTGCTCCCCAGTTACCTGTCTGCACATCAATCTGTCCATCTTCTGATGCCTTGATCATTGCTGTTACCTTATATTCTCTCTTGGCATCAACATCCACAGGATAATTGTCAACTACAAAATACTGATACCATGCTCCAGGATTTTTGCTAATCAAAATTCCATCTTTGATCTCAGGAGTATAGCCCATTACATAAAAAGGGAAACTGGTCATGGTAGAAAAGTCGGTATAAGCATCTTCCTTATCAACTTTCTGACTAGGGTCTACCTTGATTTCCTTATCTGCAATAATTCTATTCAGATATTTATTGTTCTGCTGAGAATGCCAAGCAAGCGTATGACCATAGATGGTCAAACCTGCATCCTGTGCATTTGTAACGAAATCCTTAACAGTACTAAAGTCAAAGGTTCCATCATTTTTCACACAAGAAGCATACTTCATGGCGTTGCCTGCTGTCATCTCCTCGAAGTTGCTACCAGCCAAGCAATATACAAGCTCCTGTTTGTTGAAGTCGGGCGCAGCCAGTGCAATACCCAACTTAAAGTCGGGATTGCACTTGCCAGAAGCCTTCATGTCTTCGACATATTTCTTCAAAGGCTCGTAGTTGTTAAGATACTGATATTCCTTCAAGTTCTTGGTCATATCAGTTCTGTACTCCGAGAACTTGTCATCAGCACATGATGACAAAGCCAAGAGAGCTACCAAGCCTAAACCAAAATTAATATTTTTCAATTTCATAATAATCTACCTATTATTAGATGATACTTAATTGATAATTACCGCAGCTTACTTTACGATATACTGAGTATCGAAAGTTACCACGCCATTGGTATTACCACGAGTTTGAGCTACAAACTGGTCGGTTGTCTCTACCTTGACAGCACCGAAGTCTACGGTATACTGGAGAGTCAGGATGTCACGATCCTTGTTGCCCCAAGCCAGCTTAGCGCCCTTCTCCACAAACTTACCTGTACCTGTAGCAGTTACGCCCTCAGTCTCGGAAGAAACAGTGCAAGTACCATCGTTAGCAAAGGTAAGCTTCAAGTTGCAAGTATAAGACTTGAGGATATCCTTACCCTCAGCATCCTTGCCCACAACTCTCTTGACTGTGAGAGGATAGATAGCCTCTGTAAGGCTCTTGGTAGTAATCTGGCAAACCTCGTCCTTCTCAATAGTTGCACCCTCACGCTTCTCCTCAGTGGTCTGACCATTCTCGGTAATCTTGTCTGTACCACGGCGCAGATAGAATCCAGCCCAAGGGTTCATATACTTCACACAGTAGAGTACATAGTTCTTAGGCAATATCTTCCACGCATCGCTATTGGTCAGCGCAGGAGTTTCACCCTCCTGGAAAGGAGTACCCGTCAAGATCTTGCCAGCACCCTTCTGATCTTTGATGATCAGAGGGATGACATAAGTATTCTTTACAGAGGCAGGATCAGCGAAGAAAGCATCGTTGAGCTTCACCTGTAATCTTCCCTGCAAGTTGCCACCATAAGAGATGGTGTTACCTGCCAAGGTGTAATACTCTGCAGGCATAGGCTTTACAGGAGATACGCCATCAGAGAAATAGAGGTTGTCACAAAGCGAATTATCTACAGCCACATCCAGTGTGATGTCCTTACCATTGTAAGCACCACCCATGGTAGACACGATGTTGATAATATGCTCGTTGTCCTTGGTATTGTCACGAGTCTCGTCATTGCCCAACACCAATACACGCTCCACGTTTTGGTGGGCGAAGTAGACTGATGTGCCACCCTCGTAGTCGTCAAACTCAGGCGTGCCGTTCTCACAAGAGCCGAAAGTCAGAGCCAAGACTCCGAGTGCAGCCATTGAGAAATATTTATTCATCTTCATAGTTTTCATCATTATAAAATGTTAGTCGTTTGTAATTTTCCATCCTGCATTCTGCTTCAGCTGATCCCACTTGAGGATTTCAGTCTGTGGCACAGGACCGTAATACATATAGTCGTCGTATTTTCTTTCCTCTACTGTGATATCCTTGAACTGTGGAATACCAGCCTCTGTAGAAATCTCCACGCCATGAACAGCCTCATTGATAGGAGCCTTCCAGCGGCGGAGGTCATTGAAGCGCTTGTTCTCGAAGCAGAGCTCAATACGACGCTCATTGCGAATCAGCTCACGCATCTTAGCCTGGTCGTTAGCGCACTCATCAAGATAAGAATCATCTGTGATGCCTGCACGATGACGGATAGCCTTGATCACATCGTATGCAGAATAAGCATGTGTGCCATTGCCCTTAGGTCCCCAAGCCTCATTGGCTGCCTCAGCATAATCCAAGAAGATCTCGGTATAGCGGATATACACAGGATAGTGATACTGTGCGTTCTTGGCATTTGGATTAGGATTACAATCCTCACGAAGAAGCTTCTTCATATAGTAACCAGTACGTGTAGAGTTACCAATCTTATTCAGTCCATTGTCATTGTTGGCAGTGGTGATGTCGGTATTGATGGTTGCACTCTTATACTTGCAGCCATTATAG
The DNA here is from genome assembly GCF_977051555.1 of Segatella sp. Classification (NCBI taxonomy): domain Bacteria; kingdom Pseudomonadati; phylum Bacteroidota; class Bacteroidia; order Bacteroidales; family Prevotellaceae; genus Segatella; species Segatella sp. The sequence goes on along the minus strand of NZ_CDRSSE010000028.1, from coordinate 19,831 downwards.
ATAATGTAGAGATCCAAGCGTGGATCACGATTACTATAAGGATCCAAGTCATCATACTCACTGCGCTCATCTGTGATAGGATAACCATTGGCAGCAGGGAAAGCATCCACCAAGTTCTGGGTAGGATTGATACGTCCCTTACCATAGAGAGATGGAGGGAAGTTATCAGCCTCCTGGTTCAAACCGAGGTCCCAATCATCTGCACCATTAGTCTTATTACCACGCCAGATGATTTCCTTAGGACATTCACCAGACTGCAGCTGGCCGATTTCCGCAGTCTGAGCATACCAAGAATTACCTGTTTCAGACAAGCCGCTTACACCACCAATCAAGTCGAGCAAGCTGGCTGCATCATCAGCAGCACGCTTATAATCCACATTGGTACCAGCTGCAAAAGCAGGGCTGGCAGCAAGGAGAGAAACCTGTGCACGGATAGCCTTGGCGATACGACCGCTCACACGACCACGCATCAGAGAACCCAATACACGGTTATAGTCCTGAAAGTTGTCCACGCCCATAGCAGTGTACTTTTCTGGCACAGGATCTGACTTGGTCAAATCATTGTAATCCAAAGGCAACAACTGCTCAGCCTGATCCAAGTCGCTATAGATTTGATCCAAGCAAGCCTGGAATGTGGAACGTGGCTGGTTGAAATCAGAAGAAGTATCCTCAGGCTTTGTCAAGTTTGGCACACCCAGGAGCTGTCCATCCTCTGTCCAACCACCATGGTTCATCAGGAGATAATACATATTGAGAGCTCTCAAGGCATAAGCCTCACCCTTACGGCTCTCACAGAACATCTGCTGCGCACCCTTGTCCTTAGCCCAGTCTACCTTGTCCACCTCCTGAAGGAAGATGTTCAAGTACTGGATGCTAGCACGACAGCTAGTCCACTTGCTCATAGGGTCATTATTGGCAGCCCACGAACCAGTAGCCATTTTCAGATAGCTGTTAGACAAATCATTGCTTACAGCATCATCGGTTGCCACATCAGTTACACTTTTGGTACTATAAGGAAGCATGGCATAAGCATAGCCGAGAAGTCCCTGAGCATAAGTAGGCTCTTCGTAAATCTCATCCAAGCTACGGTTGTTTTCCTGTGCAGGCTCAAAGAGATCTGAGCAAGACACCAACGAGAGTGACAATGCAGCTAATATAAATAACTTATTAATTTTCATTTCTGTATACATTTAATAATGATTAGAATGTAGCCTTCACACCTATATTATAATAGCGTGTCTGAGGAGCACTACCTACGTTCATCTCCAATACCTCACGGTTCTTAGAGATAGTGAGCAAGTTGGCACCGCTTACATAAGCAGACAAGCCCCTAACCCAAGTCTTCTGGAAGAGTGTGCTAGGCAGGTCGTAAGTAATCTGAACCTTAGCCAAGCGGAAAGCGTCTGTGCTGTACATCCAGAAGTCTGATGTCTGATAGTTGTTGCTACCAGAGAGTGTGGTAAGACGTGGATAAGTAGCAGTCTCCTTGGTTGCCTTAGTCCAGCGATTGCGAACCACAGCTGAGTACTTGCCGTCACCCTTTACCCACCAGTAAGAATTGTTCTTCAAGCCATAAGCACCGAAGTTGCCTGTACCGAGGGCGAAGAATGTGAAGTTCTTCCACTTAGCAGTGAGGTTTACACCCAATGTGAATGGAGAGCCATACCAACCACCCTTGCCCAGGAACACCTGGTCGTAAGAGTCGATCTTGCCATCACCGTTTACATCCACATACTTCATATCGCCAGGCTTCACGTCACTACCCAAGCGGCTCTGGTCTGGAGAGTTCTTGATTTCTTCCTCACTCTGGAAGAAGCCAGCAAACTTATAACCCCAGATACCATCGAGAGCCTTACCCTCACGGTTTTGGTAATCCCATGCGTTCATCTCATCACGCTTGGTAGCCTTGGTGTTATAATAAGTACCTGTTACGCCGAGCTGCAAGTCTACATCACCCACCTTCTTATTGAAGTTAGCTGCGAAGTCGAAACCGATGCGGCGATTATTGTTAAAGTTGAGCACAGGCATGAATGAAGCATCAGGATAGCCTGGCTTAAAGTGAGAAGGATAGAACGTTGGAGTAGAAATCAGATAACCCTCCATCGAGTTAACGAAGAAGCTAGCATCCAATGTTACCATCTGCTGCCACAAGGAAGTCTTGAAGTTGACAGAAAGTTCCTTACGCTTGATGAAGTCGAGATCCTTGTTGGCAGAACGCTTAGAGAATGTGTACTTGCCAGCAGAACCATCATACCATCCATAACCATCAGCTGTCTGCCAGTTGGTGTCATAGAGATAGTATCTGTTGCCATTTACTGCCAAGTCAATATCCTCGTTGATGATGCTACCAGATACACTGATCATCATATCGTCTACCACCTTGCTGTTCTTCAAGAAGTTCTCGTTCTTGAGTCTCCAACCCAATGAAAGTGAAGGAGAGAAGCCTACACGATGACCTGGAGCCAACTGTGCAGAGTGGATAGCTGCCAAGCCGAAGTCTGCATAATAAGTCTTGGCGTAATCATAAGATGCATCCAAGGCAAGATTAGCACTTGATGTCTTGTGATACTCACCTGATTTAGACTGCTGATAGCCAGAGGCAATCAACATCGCAGAGAGGTTATGTACCTTATTAAATGTATTGGCGTAATTGAACTGAGCAGAGAAGAGCATGGTCTGATTGTCCACACTATTAGCGATGTTCTGTACACCAGACTTCTTATCCTCACCTTCCTTCTTCAAAGCTACGATCATATCCTTGCCGTCGATGTTTGACCATGTTGGGATATAGATGGCATAGCTATTATTGAAAGATGTGGTGTAAGAGGTAGCATAGTCTACTGCGAAACGAGTCTCGAAAGACAAGCCCTGCAACAACTTGTACAGATTGATGTTAACACCTGTATCAAACTGGAACTGGCGGCTAGTATACTTGCTCTTACCAGCAGCATAGTAATCTGCGAAGATGTTAGAAGAGTTAGCCTGTGTACCAGCCAAGAAGTACTTGCCATCCACCAGCTTAGCCACACTCATCAAGTCCCAAGCAGCCTTGGCATTAGGAGCTATCATGTCTGTAGAGATCAATGGGCTAGCATTCTGTGGGAAGTTAGGACGCCAAGTAGCAGCTGCTTTCCAATAATCACCAATAGCAGAATGTGAATCATAGAATGTGGCATTGGAGTTGACCCAAGCCTTGATGTCATCTGTGATGTTGACATCTACATTACCACGTACACTGAAACGCTGAGTGTTATTGTTCTTAGCCTCACCCAACTTCAGGAAGTCGCCCTGGCGATAATAGTTGATGTTGCTATAGAAGTGAGCACGCTTACCACCACCACTAATCTCAGCAGTAGCCTCGTAGCGACTATTCATCTTGCGAAGATAGTCAGAAGAGTACATATCGAGATTAGGATAACGATATGGGTTGGTGCCCAAGCCATGATTGTAGATATCCTCAGCAGAGTAGAGAGGAGTCAAACCGTCATTGGCACGAGCCTCGTTGTAGAGAGTCATATACTCAGCAGAGCCCAGATACTCAGGGAATGACTTAGCCACATTGAGACCAGCGTTAGCCTGCACCTCAACCTTCAAGCCATCGTTCTTGCCACGCTTGGTGGTGATGAGCACAGCACCCTTAGCAGCCTTGCTACCATAGAGCACTACAGCTTGCGCACCCTTGAGGAATGTAATCTGGTCAATCTCGCTAGGCATCACGTTGGTTGCCTCACGAGGCACACCATCTACCAATACCAAGTATCCTGCATTGTCAGCATCCATGCCCCAGAGAGAGTTGCCATTCCAACCACCCACGTAACCCTGCATGTTGTCAAGGCTATAAGTGTGGTAGTTTTTCTTCATCAATCCCTCTACATCGACTACCGAAACGCCGCCCAAGATGTCACCCTTGGCTACCTTGCGATAAGCCACATTTACCATCTCCTTGTCGGCAGCAACGGTATCGGTTTCGTTCTCAGCAGCAGTTTTGGCATCGGCAGCCATAGGAGCCAATGACACAAGACCTGCCAACAGGAACTTTGAATTATATGATTTGAATTTTGAATTCATACTATCATTCTTATTTTAGTATTACTATATAATGTTATTTTACCAACCAGGATTCTGACTAAGCTCTTGATAGAGATAAACATCCTTGATAGGCAATGGGAACCAATAGTGCTTGGCTGTGAAGTGACGAGTCAAGATCTCTTCCTGGTGGAAGTTAGCCACCTGAGCATCAGCTGGGTCATTATTCTTGTAGAAATCGGCACTCTCCACACGGTCAAACTCATCAGAGTACTTTACATTGTAAGGAGCCTCGGTCAGGAGCAACCAGCGCTGCAAGTCGTTGAAACGGAAGCCCTCGAAAGCAAGTTCCACCTCACGCTCACGGCGAACCTCGTCCATGAACTTATGTGCATCAGCTACATACTCTGGAGCCACATGACCAGCGCCACAACGATCACGAAGGGTATTGATGGCATCCTCAGCAGTCTTGCTAAAGTTAGTAGCCTTGCCAGAAGCACCACCAAACGCAGCACAAGCCTCAGCATACATCAGATAGATGTCAGCCAAACGCATGTATGGCAAGTAACAGTGGAATGCTGAACCCCAATCGTAGTCACGATCCACCTCATTACATGTATGAGGCACCAACTTCTGGATGAAGTAACCTGTACGGCTGGCATTAGCCACTGGACGCATATTGCCACCTGTATACAACTGGCAGTACTGCAAGTTAGCCCACTGACCAGGAGTACCATTCAGATACTTGAATCCATCAAACACGATGTCGTGATAGAAGCGTGGGTCACGGTTCTTATATGGATGAGTAGGATCGAAACCACCTGCTGTGTTAGGAACCAACTTGCCATTCTCTACGATGTAAGCGGGCTCACCATTAGCCATACCGTAAGCAGCTATCAAGTTAGCTGTAGGCTGGTGAATGGCATTATCATGAGCAACTACTTTCTGTACCTTAGGACCAAAGACCTTAGAGGTATTCCAGTTAGAGCCGTTGAAGTCTGAAGATGGACCACGGAAGATTGCCTCAATAGATCCAGGCATTTTCCAGTTCTGCTTCTTGGTATAGAAGATATCAGAGAAGCAAGAGGTAGCATCGGCAGAACGCTCATGATTGTAGATGTCCTTATAGTTGAACTCAGCCAACCCATACTGTGTCTGGCCACCCTCAACCAATGTGAGCAACTCACCGAAGACCTCAGCTGCCTTCTTGGCAAACTCCTCATCATAGTCGTATGTCTTGCCATTCTTGCTAGCTCCTACCTGTGCGCCATCCTTCATCAATGGGCTGGCAGCCCAGAGATAAGTCTTGCCCAGATAACCGAGTGCCATGATCTTGTTGATACGAAGGTCGTTCTTGCCCTGTGTGGCAGCACCATCATACTCATTGTCCCAGTTGATAGGCAACAGATCGGCAGCCTTGCGATAATCAGCAGCAGCCTTCTCTGCACACTCCTGATAAGAGAGACGAGGCAAATTGAGCTCTGAATTGAGATCCAAATAGGTATCAATGTATGGCAAACCACCAAAGTACTGCATCAACTCAGTGTGCCACCATGCACGGAAGAAGTAAAGCTGACCAGCAATGAGGTCTTTCTCTGCCTTGCTAGCTACCAACTTATCGAGATTAGCCAAGCCCTGGTTAGCCTTACGAATGCAATACCAAGCATGTGGCCAAAGTGAGTGGTTGAACTTATCTGTAGATGTAGGGTTGCTGCCATCCTTGTAAAGCCAGTTACCAGTGGTCTGCCAAGCACGGAAGTTGCCCAAGTCTACCTGGTGTGTCATACGGCCATCAGCCTCTGGGTTGAAGATTTCATCATCACCCCAGTTCCAAGAAGGACACCAGTTACATTTTTCCTTATCAGGGATACAGTTGTAAATCTCCTCTACGTAACCCTGAAAGTTACGGAAGTTTACAAATGCGTCATTTTCTGAGACTGTAGAATCGGCCTCCTTGTCAAGATAGTCCTGGCAAGAGTTGAGCGAAGTGCCGAGAGCCAGCGAGACGCATCCCATCAACAAAAAATTCTTTATCTTATTTTTCATTTGAATGTTCATTTTAATATTACAATGAGAATTTAACACCTAAGTTGAAGCGGCGTACTGTAGGATATGCTCCAAGGAAACCGCCACCACCGAGGTTAGCCTCACGGTCATCAGGCATACGAGTCCAAAGCCAGAGGTTGTTACCATTCAAGTATAACTTGAGGTAGTTCATACCGAGAGCCTTGATCCAACCCTTGGTCCAAGTATAAGCAATCTCTACGTTCTTCAGACGGATGTATGAACCATCATAGAGGAACTGAGTACCATTGCTGTAATCAGACTGGGTAGCACCCCAACGAGGAATGATAGATTCTGGAGAAGACTCGTTCTTGTCCCACCAAGTACCAGTGTCATAAACATTGTTCAACTTATTGCCAAAGCTTGTCAAGGTTACGTCACGAGTTACATTGGTTACACCATAGAACTGAGCGAAAGCAGAGAAGCCCTTATACTCGATACCGATAGTGGCATTGTATGTATTCTGAGGGTTTGAGCTATAACCTACTGGAGCTGAGTCCTTGCTATCTACCACACCATCACCGTTGAAGTCTACGATGTAGTAATCGCCTACCAAGCGGTGGTTGTCGTTAGACTCATGAGCTGGAGAACCTATCAAGTCATCGATGTCGTTGATAAAGCCACGATCAATGTATGAGCGATACTGACCCATAGAGTAGCCTGCCTCCTTCTGATAGTTAGGAGTGAGCTGAGCGTCATCCTTCAAGAGCACCTTGTTCTTGGCATGGGTCATATTGAAGTTACCCCAGAGGCGGATGCCATTGGCAAATTTCTTGTTGAGCTTCAACTCCAACTCGTAACCACTGGTACGAACCTTACCCTTATTGATAGTAGGAGCTGTAGTACCAAAGTAAGATGGGATGGAGCGGTTATTACCAAAGATCAAAATGTCGTTACGACGGTCGCAGAAGAAATCGAGCGAACCGGTAATCAAACCACCCAAGAAACCATAGTCGACACCGAAGTTGGTCTTCTTCACAGTCTCCCACTTCACATCTTTATTACCCAATGTATTCTGGCGATACCATGTGTAGATACTGTTGGTATGGTCAAGATCCATCACTGTGTTGCCTCCGTATGCCCACTGGTTCATGTAGAGCCAGCGACGAGTAGAATCAAATGGGTCTGGACCTAGGTTGTCATCACCAATCTCACCGTAAGATGCACGGAACTTCAACATATCAATGATGTGCTTGTCACGAAGATTCTTCATGAAGTTCTCCTCAGTGATGGTCCAACCGATAGCTCCAGAATTGAAGAAGGCGAAGCGATTGTCCTTGCTAAACTTTTCTGATCCGTTGTAAGCACCGTTATACTCGATGTTGTAACGACCAGCATAGCTATAAGTAGCACGGAACGCCCAGTCCTCACGGTAAGTAGGCATCACACTACCACGTGCATTCTCCTGACGAGAGAACAAACCCATGGCTGTAACATCATGCTGTCCGAACTTGCGAGCCCAGTTGAGCTGCAACTGATAGTAAAGATTGCGAACAGTCTGGTTGTTATCAACCGAACCACCTGAAGTACTCCAGTTAACGCCCTGTTTCCAGTCGAACTTATTGTTTGACTCATATACCTGACCATATGTTATATTGCCAGTCTCTGGATCAATATACTTGGTCTGAGCTGTATTGTTCAAGTCATTGATACCACGGCTCGTCTCAACAAATACGTTGTCCCAAGAAACGGTACCACGCAAGTTCAAGCCCTTGGTGATGAAGTCGAGTTTCTGCTCCAAGGTAAAGTCGGTATTGATACGAGTAGTAGTAGCCTGCGCTGTACCACCGATGGCGAGGTTCTGAGCAGAGTTACTTACGTTAGACGCATTTGGATAATAACCCCAAGAGCCATCGCTATACTGAGGTAAGAATACATCTGGAGCGATGTTATAAGCACCAGCCCACTGCTGTCCTATCTGCCACTCGCTATTGCTCATGTTGCTCCAAGGAGCCTTGCGCACACCATTAGAACCAGATACATTTACCTTTAATGTAGTAGTTCTAGTGATAGAGAAGTCCAAGTTACTGCGCACATTGATACGATTGTATCCATAGCCAGAGTTATAGTTACGTCCGTTATCATACTCACGGAAGAGGTCACCCTCGTGTACAAAGTCGGCAGAAGCAAAATACTTCACGAAGCTTGTACCACCGCTCACATTGACATTGGCATTATATGACATGGCGCTCTTCTTGAAGAGGGCATCCTGCCAATCCACGTTAGCATAACGCTCGCGCTGCTCTTGTGTGGTCTGGTTACGATAGTTCTCAATAAATGATTGAGGACGGATGTAAGACCAAGATTCAGGAGAAACACCCAACTCATGCTCCACTGCCCTGTTGCGGAACATCAAGGCATCGTATGAATCATACTTGTTAGGCAACTTAGAAGGAGCCTTCAATGTAGCATTGAAGCCCACATCAATCTTAGCCTTGCCTTCCTTACCACGCTTGGTAGTAATCAAGATGACACCATTGGCACCCTTCACACCATAAACGGCAGTGGCAGATGCATCCTTCAATACAGAGATGCTCTCTACAGAACCAATGTCTACACTACTCATAGGACGCTCGATACCATCGACTAGGACGAGAGGGTCACTGTTGTTCCAAGAACTAGCACCACGAATGATGATCTGTGGCTCCTCCTCACCAGGCATACCATTGCCCTGAACAGTTACCACACCAGGAAGGTTACCAGTTAAGGCAGCACCAATGTCGCTGACACCGGCGGCACGCTCCAAGACCTCACCTGTGGTCTGGGTGATGGAACCCACGACAGATGCCTTCTTCTGCTGACCATAACCAACGACCACGACTTCGCCGATGGCATTGTCGTCTTCCAGTGAGAGTTTGAACTCTCTCTTCTTACCGATCTTTACTTCCTTGGTCTTCATACCTACGTAAGTAAATACGAGAGTAGAATTCTCAGAAGGCACATCGATGTTGAAGTTACCGTCAAAGTCGGTGACCGCACCGACGCTGGCATTACCTTTTACTTTTACAGTGGCACCAATCAGAGGTTCACCTGTACCGTCAACAAGATTACCCTTGACATGAATCTTCTGAGCCTGAGCATTCAGGCTGCAGAAAGCTCCCACCAAGCATAAGGCTGCTGTCCGTTTCATTGTTAACACTTGTTCAATCATGTTCTATTCATTTTTGATTTATGCTTTAAAAATTTAGGCGTGCACAAAATTGTTTATTCACGGCGGCAAAGGTATGGATTTCTTTCGAAACTTACTTTGCGTGGTGTAACAGAAACTTTATCATTTCAGAAAAACCTTGCGAGAACGCATTTTTCCATTACTTAACAGTTGTTTTATTATATAAACACCTGTAGTTGGCTTTTCTACCTCTTTTCCTTCTATATTATAAAGGTGGAAACCACGTCTGCCTGGGTTTCTAATTGTTTAATTCCTGTTGTATTTTGTTTCAAATACCATTCTTTATACCAGTTCATACAGGCATAGCCGCAACACTCTTCGAACAGTCCGTGCTTCTTGGCATTCTGGAAACCTGGCCGCACGATTCCGGTCTTCAAGTACTCATCAATATCGTAATATTCCTGTGGATGAGTAATTGTCATTCCGATGTTGCCAAAGTGGTCGTGAACTGCCTTCCATGCCAATCCCCATTTCGAGGTAGATGCTGTTGCCCAGCTTCCCAGGTTAGGTTGCGTCCACTGTCCCATCTCATTGTAGTGACCTTCGCTCTTCTTGTCTGGATCTTCCGGACTCCAGTCTATCTCCGTTACCATGATAGGTTTACTGGTAACCATAGGCACCTGAGCCTGGAATTGCTTGATGAAGGCATTGTGATTACAGTTATTGTCGCTGGCATTATACCATCCGGAATAAACATGTACTGCATAAGAGAAGTTGTCCTCGCTATCGGTAATAGGATACTTGGCGTAATTCTGATATTGGCTCTGATAACCGGCACCCGGAACCCAGATGATTCCCTTGAACTCCTGTTCACGAATCACATCCACTACCGGCTGAAAGAAATCATGCAAGGCTTTCTCTGAATTGGAACCATCACTCAGATGAACGCTTACCGGCTCATTGGCAAGCTCTATAGAGATGATACCTTCATTCTGCTTGATGTATTCATCGGCAGCAAATGCCTTCCATACAGCCTTCAGGTAGCGCTGATACTTGTCTCCTACACTGATGTTCTGCGGACAGACACCCGGTGGACGGACGATGACGTAAAGTCCGTGAGCGATGGCATCCTTGATGAGAGGAATGTAGAGTTTCTGGAGAAAGCGACGATAGCGCGCCATATTGAATGCCGAGATATCTGCCTCGTTTTCTGCTTTCTTTGTCGGATCGTTGGTCCAGCATGGATCCATGTGCAGTCGGAATACGGTACAGTAAGCACCCTGCTTCTTGTCGGTGATAGCCGAGAACTGCTTAGAGAAATATTCCAAGCAAGGTTTTATGTCAGACTCCGAATAGTCAGCCTTCCACTGTTGCCATCTCCACCCATTGAAGTAGCGGTTCGGCGTATCCATCACACCATGTAAGACAACAGTCTTACCATTGGCATCTACCAGATTCTTACCCTGCACACGAAGTGCCGGCAGATTATCGGCAGCCAGTCCCGCCATTGACAGCATAGTCATAGCGAGTGATATTAACAATTTCTTTCTGTTCATTGTTAGAATTATTTTTAGATTTATCATTTATTGTCAGTCACCTTATTATATTATGAAGGAATGCCAGGTTCAAGTCTACAGAAAAGGATGCTGGTCTTTTAAAATGGAATGGCGCGTAATCACTACGCACCATTCCTGAAAACCAATTAATCATGATTCTATAAAAACCATAATATCAAAATCTTTTAGAAATTCTAAACCTATTCTATAAACCTATTATATATAAACCTAACTAACCTACATATTCAAAACTACTAAAATCAACATAACTTAAAAACCGATGCAAAGATACTCCGAATCTATTATATATACTTTATGATAAGTAACTAATAGTTTTTCTATCGTATCACATGTAACATCATATTTACCCTACGTAACATTTTAACATCTTTTTAATCCAAACCTATAAAAAATATATATTTTCGTGCACTATTTTCCCATTAATTTCGTATTTTTGCAAACGAATATAAAAAAGCCAAAAGACAATGAAACCAAGAATCATGATGATTTCGATGAAATCAAACCTCAGAACAATGAGAAACATCGGTCTTTTACTGATGTTTATCTTCAATCTCACTGCGCAGAATATGATGGCGCAGCGAGGAAAACTTTTCAATTCAGACAACCAGCTTTCGAGTAACCTTGCCACTCAGGTGTTCCAGGATTCAAATGGTTTCATTTGGATTGCCACCCGTAACGGCTTGAATATCTATGATGGCTATAACTTTATGGTCATCAGAAAAACCTACGACAACAGTAACGGGCTCAACAGCAACTATATCAACTGTATAACACAGGATGAAAAGGGGTGTATTGTGCTGGGAACAAACAAGTCGCTACTTATACTTAATGGTAAAAGGTTCTGCAACGTACCCATGCTCGATTCAAGAAATAAGCCTATAAACACTTACGTTACCCAGGTAAGCCGTTTGCACAATGGCGATATTGCTGTCGTTACCTCCGGTTACGGCATCATGACCAAGAAAACAGATGCAAACGCCTGTTACACCATGAAAGGAGAAGTGGAGAACCTGAAATACATACATAAAATTCTGGAAGACAAACAAGAAAGGCTCTGGATTATCCTGGAAAACGGAAAGCTGTTACGGAAAGAAAAGAACGGCAAGCTTGTTTCACGCATCATGGGAACAGAGCAACTTAACACACAAGATATCAGGCAAGACGACAAGGGCAACATTTATCTTGCTACCAAGAATGAAGGTGTTTACCTTCTCAAGGCTGGTTCAACCGCCTTCACCAAGATAGCCGGCATTGGCAATCTTCCTATTGACAACATCTATATCAGCCGCGACCAGCGCTTGTTTATCGGTTGCGACGGTATGGGTATCTTCGTGTATAATCCTATAACAGGATTCTTGCAAAATAATCCTCTGTTCAGCCGTGAAGTAAATCTTGCCAAGAGCAAGGTTACCAGCATTATAGAAGATTTTACGGGAAACATCTGGGTGAGTATGCTCCAGAAGGGCGTATTCATGCAGTCGCAGGCTCAATGTGATTTCAACTATATGGGCTACCGTTTGGGCAACCGCAACGTGATAGGCGAAAACAGCATCACAAGTCTGTGTGCCAATCAGGGCAACCAGGTCTGGGTGGGAACCGACAAGGATGGTCTTTATCTCTTTGACCTAAAAACCGGTAGTATCAACAGCCATTTATTAAGCAACACCACGGTACTGACACTCTGCAAAGACCAGAAGGGCAGAACATGGGTAGGAACCTATACTGACGGCATCGGATTTATAGATGCGGGGGGGTCTTTCCATCCATTCAGCCTTGGCATTGGCAACCAGGCGGGCATCTTCGATATCCAGGAAGACCCGCAGGGCAATATATGGTTTGCTACCATGGGCGAAGGACTCTTCCGCCTTTCTCCAGATGGAAGCATCAAGCAGTGGAAAGCACTATATGGTGCAGATAACAACCTGAAGAAGAACAGTATTCCTAACGATTACCTCGTGAAACTCAGCATCTCAAAAGATGGTAAGCGGGTTTTCGTTGCCACTTCTGTAGGTCTGGCTTGCTATGACCAGCAGAAGAACAGCTGGACTTCCACATTCGGTGGCGTCAACTGTCTGAACAAGGGCTGTTTCTCTCATTGCGTTTATTCAGACAGCAAGAACCGCGTTTGGTTTGGCACGGAAGACGGAGCAATCTGCTATGATCCGAAGAAGGGATATGCCAATCCGAAGATTTACAACACGGAAACCGGACTTTCAGACAACAGCGCAGCCAGCATCATAGAAGATTACAAGGGCAGAATCTGGATAGGAACTACCTGTGGCTTAAACCAGGTAGATACAGAAAAAGGAACTATCAACAAATACTACTCAGACAATGGCTTGCAAAGCAATGAGTTCAGCGATGCAGCAGTCTGCACGCTCTGGGGAGGAAAGTTGCTGGTGATGGGCGGAACCGGCGGTATCAACTGGTTTGATACGGACAAGGTAAAACAGCATCCTTGGCAGGCGAAAGTTACCATATCAGGACTTCTTGTGGGTAACAAACCTGTATACCAGGATATGGAATCGGGCATCTATACCATCACAGATAAAGGGGTATACAACAGCGACAAGTTCTCCTTGTCGTATGATGACAACACCTTCACCATCCAGCTGTCAACTCTTACATATAATAATGTAGAGCAGATCAGTTATGCCTACAGCATCAATGATGAGGATTGGCGAACCATACAGCCTGGCATAAACGAGCTGTCATTCTCCCATATGCCAGCCGGCACCTACAAGTTCCGTGTCAAGGCTATCTGCAACGGATACGAAACCCCAGTCAAGGAGTTCTCCATCATCGTTCACCCAGCCTGGTACGCCAGCATCTGGGCAAGACTCTGCTATCTGCTTGCATTCCTGGGACTCTGTCTGCTCTATATCAAGCATCGCAAGCGCAAGATGGAAGATCAGCTTGTATTGCAGCAGCATATCCATGCCGAAGAGATGGGCGAAGCGAAACTGAAGTTCTTCATGAACATCAGCCACGAAATCCGTACCCCATTGACCCTTATCCTCACCCCGCTGTTCACGCTGATCAAGGAAGATAAAGACGCTCACCGACAGGGCATCTACGATATGATGCGTAAGAACTCGGAACGAATCCTGCACCTGATTAACCAGATGATGGACCTGAGAAAGATTGACAAAGGACAGATGGTGATGCACATGAGCCAAACCGATATGGTTGCCTTCATTGGCGATGAATACAAACTCTTCTGCCAGCAGGCGGTGGCCAAGAGCATCCAATTCACCTTTGAACACGAAGACGAGGCTCTCCCGGTATGGATAGACCGCGACAACTTTGACAAGGTATTGATGAATGTCCTGTCAAACGCCTTCAAGTTTACTCCTGCAGGTGGCAGAATCCGTATCACCCTCTCCCACTCTCCGCATCATGTCCGCATCGCCATCAAGGACAGCGGCAAGGGTATTCAAGAGGATAAGCTCGAAACCATCTTCCAGCGCTTCTATCAGAGTACCACCTCTTCCAACGACCGGAATGTAGGTACGGGAATCGGTCTCGACCTGACCCGCTCGCTCGTGGAACTGCATTACGGAACCATCACAGCCGCCAACAACAATACACTTGATGAAGCCGACTGGAAGGAAGGAAGCCAGTTCCTCATCACGCTGCCTCTGGGTAATGAGCATCTGAAACCGGAAGAAATGACAGATGCACCGGAGCCACAGGCTGCTCAAGAAATTAAGGAACTGGAAGAAAACATGGAGGAAGAAAACGAAGAGAATGCTACCGATGCAGGCAATGGCACCGAAGAAGAGTTCATGAGCAAGGTAAAGAGCACCATCGCTGTGGTAGAAGACGATGAGGCTATACGTGATTTCCTGAAGACCCAACTTCAGGAAACCTACAATATCCTTACCTTCTGCAACGGAAAAGAGGCGCTGCCGGAGATTATAAAGCAGAAGCCAGACCTCGTTATCTCAGACATCATGATGCCAGAGATGGACGGCAATATGCTCTGCACCAAGCTCAAGAACAATGTGAACACCAACCATATTCCGGTGATTCTGCTTACAGCGATGAGCAGAGAGGAAGACCAGCTGACCGGTTTGCAGTCGGGTGCCGATGCCTATGTGGTGAAACCGTTCAATATAGACATCCTGCGCCGCACCATCATCAACCTGCTCAACGTGCGCCGTACTTTGAAAAACAAGTTTACGGGCAGCGAGAGCCAGAGCGACAAGCAGCTAGCTATAGAAAAAGACCAGTCGCCAAAAGACCAGCTGATGGAACAGGTGATGAAGGTAATCAATGATAACATGGATAATGAGGACCTGAGTGTGGATATGATTGCCCGCGAAGTAGGACTGAGCCGTGTGCATCTGCACCGCCGAATGAAGGAACTGACCAACCAGACACCACATGCCTTCATCCGCAATACCCGTCTGCAGTATGCCGAAAAGTTGCTGAGCCACTCTAACAAGACGATATCAGACATCATGTTTACCTGTGGTTTCTCCAACCCAGCCAGCTTCAGCACCATGTTCAAGAACCTTTATGGCTCTTCGCCTCGCGATTATATGCAGGCACACCGGAAACTCTAGCCTTTTCACAACCGAAAAGGCAAGATGTTTCCTGAAATAAAGTATTTGTTACAAATCGAAAAGTTTATGATACACCCCATAAAGTGTTGGTAACATTCTGTGGGGGTATATTTAAAAGGAAAGCGGTAACTTTGCAGCAGTTTTCTGAATACATGTTTCAGCCATGAATCCAGATACTCATTCTGTAAATTTAAACCCAATAATAAAATGAAGAAAATTGCAATCTTATCGCTTTCCCTGACGCTTGCTGCCGCAGCACAGGCGCAGACAGCTGAGTTTGACTATTTCAAGTATGCGGGCAATGACGCTCGCTTCAATGTTGAAATTGACAAGACTCACCAGTATTACAACCCAGTGCTGGCTGGTTTCTATCCAGACCCATCACTCTGCCGCGCAGGCGACACCTACTATCTGGTAAACTCTTCGTTTACCTTCTTCCCAGGTGTGCCTCTCTCAACCAGTAAAGACCTGGTCAACTGGCAGCCTGCCGGTCATGTTCTCGACCGCACATCACAGGTTCCATTGAAGGGACAGCACGTTTCGGGTGGTATATTTGCACCAGCCATCAGCTATAACAAGAAGAACAAGACTTTCTATATGATTACCACCAATGTGGGAGCCGGCAACTTCTTTGTAAAATCAAAAGATCCTTCCAAAGGCTGGAGCGAGCCTATCTATCTGAAGAAGATTGACGGCATCGACCCTAGCTTCTTCTTCGATGACAACGGAAAGGGATATATCGTGCATAACGGTCCGGTAGTTGGCGGTGCCGATTACGAAGGTCAACGCTCTATCCGCTGCTTCGAATTCGACGTGAAGGGCGACAGCATCAAGGGCGACTTCAAGGAGATTCTGCGTGGCGGAACCCATGTAGAGGCGCGTCCTATCTGGATTGAGGGTCCTCACCTCTTCAAGAAGGGCAAGTTCTATTATCTGATGTGTGCAGAAGGTGGTACAGGCGGATGGCACAGCGAGGTTATCCTGCGTGCCAAGAATCCGATGGGACCATGGGTGGAATGCCCTAACAACCCTATCCTTACCCAGCGTACCGGTCTCGACCCTAACCGCAAGGACCCAGTATCAAGTGCCGGTCATGCCGACATCGTAGAAGATGGCAAGGGTAACTGGTGGGCTGTATTCCTGGCTTGCCGTCCTTATGAAGAGGATATGTACAACACAGGTCGCGATACTTATCTCCTGCCGGTAACCTGGAAGAATGGATGGCCAGAGATTCTTGCCAAGAATACTCCTATCGCTACGGTGGGTGAGAAGGCAGGATTGAAGCCAAACGGACAGAACCTCTATTCTGGCAACTTCGAATATACAGACAATTTTGAGAATACCAAGAGTGGCTCACTTGTTATAACCGACAAGAAAGGCAACAAGAGTGAACATGAGATAACAATCAATCAGAATGGAATAGACACCAACCGCTGGATGTTCCTCCGTGACCCTGTGGATTGCTACAAGGTAGAAAATGGCAAGTTGACGCTGAATCTCTTGCCTGGCAACATCTACAAGCGTGAGCCAATGTCTGCCATCTGGGCTCGTCAGCAGCACGGTACCTTCACTGCCGAGACTTCGCTCAACTTCACGCCTCGCAACGACAAGGACATCGCAGGTCTGGCACTTCTCCAGAAGGAAGACCACAACTTCGTATTGGGTAAGACCATGAAGAAGGGCAAGCTGATGATTACCCTGACCCGTGCCGAGAAGAACAATGTTACTATCGCCTCTGCTCCTATCAAGGCTGGCAAGCTGAAGCTGAAGGTAGAAGGTCATGACAGATATTATGATTTCTATTATGCTGAGGAAGGTGGCAACTGGCAGCTTCTTGCCAAGGGTGTGGATGCCTCTAATCTGAGTACTCAGAAGAGCGGTGGCTTCATCGGTGCCTGCATCGGCCTCTATGCTTCTTCCAACAAGGAATAAAAGATATGATTATAAGGTATAAAAAAGACTCCCCGAGCTTTTCGGGGAGTCTTTTTATGTTTTGCCTTTATATAAGATTTATTTATTCTTTACGATATCCAAAGTCATCTTGCCAACCCAGATAGCGCTCTTGCCGTTCTGGTCGATTGGCACCGGTTTGCCATCAAGGTTGTTCAGATACTCCAACTGCTTGAAGTAGGTATGGCTATGACCGCCCAGTATCAGGTCGATATCACGGGTGGCTGGGGCTACCTCAGAATCGTCGATGCCATCTATCTTCCAGCCCAGGTGGGAGATGCAGATGATGACATCACACTTCTCTTTCTTCTTCAATATCTCTGTCATTTCCTTTGCCTTGGCGATAGGATCGAGATATTTGATGCAACCGTAGTTGGCTTCGGTTACCAAGCCGGCGAGTTCCGGACACAAGCCGAAGACGCCAATCTTCAGTCCCTTGCGTTTGATAATGGTATAAGGCTTTACGATATTTGCCAGTTCAGTACCGGTGAAATCGTAATTGGAGCAGACGATAGGAAACTTCGCCATCTTGAAGATGCGCACCATGTTGTCTATTCCGAAATCGAACTCATGGTTACCGATGGTAGCGGCATCATATTTCATCTCGTTCATCAAGCCTACTTCTACATCTCCCTTGAAGAGAGAATAGTAAGGTGAACCCTGTGAGAAATCGCCACTGTCGAAAAGCAGCAAATCGGGATTCGCCTTACGCTCTTGCTTAATCATCGCCACCCGACGGAGGAAACCGCCACGGTTGGCAGTAGCTGTATCAGCGAGATTCGGATTGATTGGCATCACGCATGAATGCGTATCGTTGGTATGGAGCACTACGAGCTGCTTTACCACCTTTGCCTCTTTCTTAGCTTTAGCCTGAACGGCTGCTGGCTGCATCACGAAAGATGCCAGAACCAGACCTATATATAATAATGTATGTTTCATCAGAACTATAAATTATTCATTATCAATTATTCATTCACCACAACGCATCTGCCTTCAATCTTAGATTCCACCACCTTGCCCTGTGCCTTCATCTCGCGGAAATAATTCATGATGATGTAGCGCACATTGTTCTCCTTCTGCTTAGGAGCCACGACATCGGTTCCACTCTTGAAGGCAACGAGCTGGTCATTACCTTCGGCAAGATAATCGAGGGTAGCAATGCGGTAACTCTTCTCCGGATCAACAGGTTCACCGTTCAGCGTAACGCTCTTCAGTTTGCCATCCTTGGTGATAACCATCCTAACGGCATGACTCAAGCCTTCGCCTCCACGATGAGCTATCTGCTGGAAAAGTTCCAGCACCTTATCGCCCTTCAGCGTCAGGAAACAGATCTTGTTCTCGAAAGGAGCCATATCGTTCACGTCGCCTACAGTAACCTTGCCCTTGGCAAGATTAGAACGGATGCCACCCATATTGTAAACAGCGAAAACCGGCTGTTCTTCAAACTGCTTGCCACCCCATACCAGGATGTCACAGAGCAAGTTACTGAGTTCGCTCTCCGGACGATGACGGGTCATATCATGAGCAATATGACCTACAACAGGGCCCATGATACTGTCTACCTTACTCTTATAAGGAGCGATAAACCTGTCAGCCTCAGCAGCAGGCTGTGCATCCCATTTCTGATCAACCAATATTCGGGTTCTCTCCACCTTCGCCACCTTGTATTTCTGGGCGAAAGCCGGACTTGCCATCAGCAGCATGACTGCCGAAGCAAGGTAAATCTTGATACTATTTTTTTTCTTCATACTTAATACACTAAATACTTTTAGAGCGCAAAGATACAAAATAAATCTACGAAATCGGCAAAATCGGCGAGAAAATTCCATTGCAGAAGTAAAGAAAACAAAAAAACAAAGGGAAAAAGTGAAGAAAGTGACTGAAAATTTGCGAGATACAAGAAAAAGTAGTAACTTTGCACCCGCTTTTCGGCGTAACCGCTGTTGTCTGGGCAGAAGTGTTGTCCAAGTCCATGTTGCGTTGGAACGACAAACAATTTTTAATTTTATACAAAAAATGGATTTGATTAAAGTTGCTGAAGAAGCATTTGCAACCGGCAAGAAGTTCCCTGAGTTCAAGGCAGGTGATACTATCACAGTCGCTTACAAAATCGTCGAGGGTACAAAGGAGCGTATCCAGCTCTATCGTGGTGTTGTTATCAAGATCTCTGGTCATGGTGACAAGAAGCGTTTCACAGTTCGCAAGATGTCTGGTACTGTAGGTGTTGAGCGTATCTTCCCTATCGAGTCACCAGCTATCGATTCTATCGAGGTGAACAAGCGTGGTAAGGTTCGTCGCGCTAAGTTGTATTACTTGCGTAAGCTTACTGGTAAGAAGGCTCGTATCGCTGAGAAGAAGACTGTAGCTAAGGGTGCAGAATAATTTTTCTTAGGAGACCTAATCAGAAAATCGGGTAGGAGGTAAATGCTAATCACAAAAGGCATTTGCCTCCTATTTTCACACTTACCGACCTCCCACACCACCGTACGTGCGGTTCCGCATACGGCGGTTCCTATTTTGGATGCCATTCGAGA